>JBBIIQ010000176.1:0-4347 GCA_037446405.1 Armatimonadota bacterium
GACTACTACATCGGCCAGTGCACGGCGCCGTGTGTCGCCTGGGGCGCGGGGCCGGAGGAGTACGCCGCCCAGGTGCACCAGGCCGCCGCCTTCCTGGAGGGCAAGCAGCAGGACCTGCTGCAGAAGCTGCGGCGGCAGATGCAGGAGGCGGCGGAGCGGAGGGAGTTCGAGCGGGCGGCGCAGCTCCGCGACCAGATCCAGGCCATGGAGGCGGTCTACGCGCGGCAGCGCATCGCCTCCGCCGGCCTGGAGGACCGCGACGTGGCGGCGGTGGCCCAGTCCGGCGATGCGGCCTGCGTCCAGATGTTCTTCATCCGCGGCGGGCGCGTCCAGGGCCAGGAGCACTTCCTGCTGAGCGGCACGCAGGGCCTGGCCCGGGGGCAGATCCTCTCCCAGTTCCTCAAGCAGTACTACGAGGACGCGCCCAGCCTGCCGCGTGAGGTCCTGCTGCAGGACCCGGTGGAGGACCAGGAGGTGCTGGCGCAGTGGCTGGCGCGGCGCCGCGGCGGACCGGTGAGCGTGGAGGTGCCGCAGCGGGGCGACCGGCGGCGGCTGGTGGAGCTGGCCGCGGAGAACGCCGCGCTCTTCCTGCACCAGGAGCGCGCCCGCGGCGTGGGTGGGCCGGAAGGGGTGGCCCTGAAGGAACTGCAGGAGTTCCTCCGCCTGGAAACCATGCCCTTCCGCATCGAGGCGTACGACGTCAGCAACTTCCAGGCGGGGGAAGCGGTGGGCTCCCTCATCACCTTCGAAGGCGGCCGGCCGAAGAAGAGCGACTACCGCCGCTTCCGCATGAAGTGGACCGAGGGGCCCAACGACTACGCCATGCTGGCGGAGATGCTGCGGCGGCGGTTTGCCCAGGCGCGCCAGGAGCAGGAGCGGCTGGACCGGGACGAGCCGCTGCGGCCCAAGTGGTCGGTGCTGCCCGACCTCCTGGTGATCGACGGCGGGCGGGGGCAGTTGAATGCCGCCCGCGAGGTGCTCTTCGAGTACAACCAGGCCATCCCGGCCATCGGCCTGGCCAAGCAGCAGGAGCTGGTCTTCACGCCGGACCGTCCCGAGCCCCTGGTGCTGCCCCGCGACAGCCAGGCGCTGCGCCTGCTGCAGCGCGTGCGCGACGAGGCGCATCGCTTCGCCCGCGCCTACCACCAGAAGCTGCGGGAGCGGCGGGTGGTCTTCTCCCTGCTCGACGAGATTCCCGGCATCGGGGAGAAGCGCAAGCGCGACCTCATCCGCCACTTTGGCTCGGTGCGCCGCGTCCGCCAGGCTCCGCTGGAGGAGATCGCTGCGGTGATCGGGCCCAAGATGGCCGCGCGGGTCGCCGCCTACCTCCAGGCGCATCCGGACGTGCGCGTCCGGGACGAGGCGCTGCGGTGATGCCGGCACATCCCGGACCGGCCGTTGCCCTGCGCGGCCTGACCAAGCGCTTTCCCGCCCGCCCGCGGGACGGGGCGGCCGTCTCCCAGGTGGTGGCCGTCGACCGCGCCACGCTGGACGTGGCCCCGGGGGAGCGCCTGGGGCTGCTCGGGCCCAATGGCGCCGGCAAGACCACCACCATCCTCCTGCTGAGCACGCTCCTGGCACCCACGGAGGGCACCGCGCTGGTGGAGGGATTCGACGTGCGGCTGCAGCCGCAGGCGGTGCGGCGGCGGATCGGGGTGCTGCTGGCGGGCGACCGCGCCGTCTACCGCCGCCTCACGGGGCGGGAGAACCTGCTCTACTTCGCCGAGCTCTACGGCCTCCCGGGGGCGGAGGCGCGGGCGCGCGCCGCCGCCCTGCTGGACCTGGTGGGCCTGGCGGAGCGCGCCGACGACCTGGCGGGGCGCTACAGCTCGGGGATGTGCGTGCGCCTGGCCCTGGCGCGGACCGTGCTGCACAACCCCTCCGTCCTCCTGCTGGACGAGCCCACGCTCGGCCTGGACCCGCACGGGGCGCGCCTGGTGCGCGACCTGATCCTCTCCCTGAGCCGCGAGGGCAAGACGGTCCTGCTGGCCACCCACGACATGGCGGAGGCGGAGCGGCTCTGTGACCGCGTGGCCGTCATCGACCGGGGCCGCCTCATCGCCGTCGACGCCCCCAGGCGTCTGAAGGCTGCGGTGGACGGGGCCGAGGAGCGGCCGGTCACCCTCGAGGACGTCTTCTTCGCGCTGACCCGGCGGCAGCAGTGATCGCCCGGCGGCGGGCCCGGCCGCTCCCCGTGCTGGTGGTCCTGGCGGCGCTGCTTGGGCTCTCTGCCGTGGCCGGAGTGGCCGTGGGATCGGTGGCCGTCGACCCGCGCACCGCGGGGTCGGTGCTCCTACGGGCGGCCGGCGTCCCTGTGGCGGTGACCTGGCCCCCCGAGACGGCGGCCATCATCCTGGCCCTGCGCCTGCCCCGCGTGGTCCTGGCCGCCGTGGTCGGGGTGAGCCTGGCCGGGGCGGGTACGGTGTTCCAGGGGCTCTTCCGCAACCCCCTGGCCGACCCCTATATCATCGGGGTCTCCGCCGGCGCGGCCCTGGGCGCCACGCTGACCATCGTCCGCGGCGCAGGCGCCGGGCCCGCGGCCATCGGCGCCGTCCCCATCGCCGCCTTCCTGGGGGCGCTGGCCGTCTCCTACGGCGTCTACCGCCTGGCCCGCCGCGGCAGCGACGTGCCCATGGAGGACCTCCTCCTGGCCGGGATCGCCATCGGCGCCTTCCTCTCCGCGATCATCTCCCTCCTGCAGCTGGCCGGGGGAGAGAGCCTGCAGCGCGTCATCTTCTGGGTCATGGGAGGGTTCGCCGGGCGCACCTGGGCCCACATCGGTATGGCCGCGCCCTACGCGGCGGTGGGCCTGCTGGTGGCCTGGCTCTACGGCCGGGACCTGAACGTGCTGCAGGTGGGCGAGGAGGGGGCGCTGCAGCTGGGCGTGGACGTCCCCCGGGTGAAGCGCATCCTGCTGGCCTGCGGCTCGCTGATGGCTGCGGCCGCGGTGGCCACCAGCGGGCTGATCGGCTTCGTCGGCCTAGTCATCCCGCACCTGATGCGCCTGGTGGTCGGTCCCGACCACCGCGTCCTGCTCCCCGCCGCCGCCCTGGCCGGCGCCGTCACCCTGGTGCTGGCCGACCTCCTGGCGAGGACGGTGGTCGCGCCGGGGGAGATTCCGGTCGGCGTGGTGACGGCGCTGCTGGGGGCGCCCTTCTTCCTCTACCTGTTGCTGCGGGGCCGCCGCCCCACGGCGTGACCTCCACGCCCTGCACAAACGCCGCGCACCCCCGGGCGATGGCCGCTCCCAGCGCGGCGTGGGTCTGCGGCCTGGCCAGCAGCGCCCGCTCCTCCGGGTTCGAGAGGAAGAAGCCCTCCACCAGGCACCCCGGCCGGGGCTGGCGCAGCACGGCCAGCGCCGCGGTCCTGATGCCGCGGTTCCGCCGTCCCGGGAAGCGCTCCGCGATCGCCTCGAGAATGGACAGCGCCAGGTCCCGGCTGGCCGGCTCGTGCTCCGGGCGGACCAGCACCTCGTACCCCTGAGCCTGGGGACGCGCCGCCGCGTTGACGTGGACCGAGACGAAGAGGTCCGCTCCGGCCTCGGCGGCGATGCGGCGCCGTTCCGCCAGGGTGAGGGTGCGGTCGCGCTCGCGGGTCAGCACCACCCGGTGCGCCTCCTGCAGCGCCGCGGCCGCCGCCAGCGCCACCTGCAGGGTGATCTCCTTCTCCGCCAGACCGTCGCGCACGGCGCCGGGGTCCTCTCCGCCGTGCCCGGGGTCGAGACAGACGGTGCTCACGGGGTGCAGCCCTTCCCGCCCCCCGGCGGCTGTTCCTTCGCCCGTTTGGGGGACCACCGATGCGCGAGGGGATTTGCCGGCGCCCGGGGCCCCGGCTATAATCGGAGCAGCTGCGGGAGTAGCTCAGAGGAAGAGCGTCTCCTTGCCAAGGAGAAGGCCGCGGGTTCAAGTCCCGTCTCCCGCTCCAGCATTCGTCGCAGACGCCGCCGGGGGATCCGGCGGCGTCTGCGTTAGCGGCGCTCGATGATGGTTGCAGGGAAGCCCCTGGCCACGGCCAGGCGGGCGAGGCGGAGGGCGCGGGCGCGCTCGCGGAAGGCGCCGATGCGCACGGCGTATCCCTCACCCACCGGCACCAGATAGGGCTCGAAGCCCGCCGCCCGCAGCCGTTCGCTGAGGTGGCCTGCTGCCTCGCGCGACGGGAGGACCGCGATCTGCACGATGTGCAAGACGACCGCCGGCGAGGGACGGCGAGCAGGCCGCGGCTCAGCGGGCGGTGCGGGCGAGGGACTCGGCCGAGGAGGGGGTTGCGGCGGCGTCTCCCCCGCCGCGGGTGGCGCTTCAGGGGGGACCGGGGTGGCGGCCGGCTGCGTGGTTGCTGGGGTCCCCGCGG
>JBBIIQ010000177.1:0-4297 GCA_037446405.1 Armatimonadota bacterium
TCCCGGCGTGAACTCTCCCCGCTGGAAGAGCAGGCGCACCAGCGGCTCGGCCAGCGCCAGCAGCAGCGCCACCACAGGCAGGATGAGCACCAGGACCATGCGCAGGCCGAAGCCTGTGGTCACCCGCAGCCCGGAGCGGTCCGCGGCCGCCGCCTGCCGGGCGAGCGTGGGGAAGACGGCCGTAGCCAGGGAGACGGCGACGATGCCCACCGGGGCCTGCATCACCTCGTAGGCGTAGTCCAGCACGGCCACGGCGTTCCCCCCCGCCCCGGCGGGCAGAAATGAGGCGAAGAAGCGGGAGACGTAGGCGTTGATCTCCAGCACCGCCAGTCCCAGCATCGCCGGGACGGCCAGCCGGCCAAACCGCCCCACCGCGGGATGCCGCAGCTCCAGCCGCGGCAGGTAGCGGAACCCCGCGCGCCGCATCGCCGGCCACTGCACCAGGAACTGCGCCGCGGTTCCCCCCACCCAGGCCAGCGCCAGCCCGCTGATGCCGATGCGCGGGCCCAGCCACAGCGTCCCCCCGATGATCACCAGGTTGAAGACGAGCGGCGCCAGCGCCGGCACGGTGAAGCGCTGGTGCGCCTGGAGGAAGCCGGTGGCGTAGACCGCCAGGGCCAGGAAGAGCATGGCCACGAAGATGATGCGGGTGAGGCGGACCGCGAGCGGCAGCAGGCCGGGATGCGCCGCAAATCCCGGCGCTGCTACCCGCACCAGCAGTGGCGCCGCCGCCTCCCCCACCAGCACCATGCCGGCGCCCAGCAGGAGGACCAGGTTGAAGAGCATGGCCGCCACGCGCGCGGTCTCCGCCCGGTCGCCCCGGGTGAGGTACTCGGTGATGGTGGGGATGAAGACAATGCTCAGCGTCCCGCCCAGCAGCAGGCGCTGGAAGAAGAACGGCAGGTAGTAGCCGATGACGTAGGCGGCCTTCTCGTTGGAGGCGCCGAAGAGCGCCGCGGCCACGATCTCCCGCACCAGCCCCAGGAACCGGCTGGCGACGGTGGCCGCCGCCATGAGGGTGGCGGCGCGGGCGAGCCGGCGGGCGGTGGCGGGTGGGTCGATGGGGCTCACTCCCCCCGGCGGGACCGCGGGGCGTGTGCGCGAGGCCGGGCGGCCGCTAGCGCCGCAACTGCGCCGGATGGTAGAATGACCCGTCGCATAGGGCCGGCGTCTGTCGCCGGGGGACGAGGTGCACGGTGGCCAAGCGAAGCAAGTCGGGATTGAAACGGCTGCGGCAGTCGCAGCGGCGGCGTCTCCGCAACCAGGCCGTCCGCTCGCGGGTGCGCACGCTGGCGAAGCGTGCGGCCGCAGGCAGCGAGGCGGACCTGCTGCAGGCGATCGCGGCGCTGGACAAGGCGGCGGCGAAGGGGATCATCCACAAGAACACGGCGGCGCGGAAGAAGTCGCGGCTGGTGCACCGCTTCCGCCTGGCCGCTGCGGGAGCGCCGTAGCCGCACGCCGGCCGGCGCCCGCCGCAGGTCAGCGGGCATCGCCGGCGACGGGGCGAGCGGGAGTCCGGCACAACCGTACCACCAGCGTCTCCAGGGCCAGCTCCGGCCTGCCGGTGGACTTGATGGCCCGGTCGGCTTCCTCCAGCTGCGCGAAGATCTCTGCGAAGTCCTCCGCCCGGTAGTGGTGCGCCGCGGCCAGCAGCTTCCGGGCCGCGTAGGGGTGGACGCCAATGGCCTCCGCCAGCTCGGCCTCGTTGCGCGCCCCTGCGGCCACCGTGCGGGCCAGGCGGCGGTACTGGGCGGCGATCAGGGCCAGCACCGGCAGGGGGTGTTCCGCCTGCAGGAGGGCTTCCAGGGCCTGCAGCGCCTTGCGCGGATTGCGCTCCCCGATGGCGTCCGTGAGTGCGAACACCGACGTCTCCGCCAGCCGGCTGGCGACGGCATCGACGTCGTCCGCAGTAATCTCCTGCCGCTCTCCCACGTACGCAGCCAGCTTCTCCACCTCGAGGGCCAGGGTGCGCAGGTGCGTCCCCGCCAGCGCCACCAGGGCTCCCGCCGCCTGCGGCCCCAGGTGCTTGCCCAGGGCCGCGGCGGCGCGCGCCACCCAGGCGGGGGCGTCTCGCGGCGAGAGTGGGTCGCAGGGGTGAATGGTCCCCTGCTTCTGGAAGCTGCGGAAGAGGCGGCCGCGACGGTCCAGGGCGCGGGCGGTGAAGATCGCCGCCGCAGGCGGCACGCCGCGGGCCAGGTACTCCTCGAGGACCCGCAGGTCGTCTGCCGGCAGCTCGTCCAGGTGCTGCACCAGCACCACCCGCTGCGCCCCGAAGAAGGGCAGGGTGTCCAGGCGCGTGGTGATCTCCGCCGCGGGGGTCGTCGCGGCGTCGATGACGTCCAGGTTGAGGGCGCGGTCCTCGGGCGCCAGCAGCCGGTCGATGAGGGCGCGCACCCCCTCCTCGACCAGCAGGTCCTCCTCGCCGAGGAACAGATGCAGCGCGCTCACCGCGGCCTCGCCTGGCGCACGGTCTCCACGGCCAGCCAGCGGCCGTCGCTGCGCAGGATCACGGCTCCGTCGCGGTCGGTGCGGTACACCCTGATCCCCCGCTGCTCCAGCATGCGCAGGGTCTGTGCGTGAGGGTGCCCGAAGAAGTTCCCCCGGCCCACCGAGATGACCGCATACACCGGGCGGACAGCGTCGACGAAGAGGGGGGTCGTCGATGTGCGGCTGCCGTGGTGGGCGACCTTGAGCACCGTGCTCTGCAGCCCCGCGCTGTGCACCAGCTGCGCCTCCGTCTCCGCCTCGATGTCCCCGGTGAGGAGCACGCTGAACCGGCCAAAGACCACCCGGGCCACCACCGAGCGCGCGTTCACCTGCTCCGCCGCGCCCCGGCGCTCTCCGTCCTGCGGAGGCCACAGCACATGGGCGGCAGCCCCACCCCCGAGGTCGATCCGCTGCCCCTGGCGCGCCTGCGCGTAGGCGATCCGGCGCCGCCTGACGAGGTCCAGGAACCACAGGTACGAGGGACTCGCGTGGGGCACCCCAGGCTCGAGCACCAGATCCACGCTGAAGTTCTGCAGCACGGCAGGCAGTCCTCCCACGTGGTCCTCGTGGGCGTGAGAGAGCACGATCACGTCCAGCCGCCGCACGCCCAGCCGCCTGAGCGCCGGCACCACCCGCCGCGCGCCCACGTCGGCCCGCGCGGCGGCCACATATCCGGTGGCGGACGCCTGGTCCCCCTGTTGCCCCTCCGACAGCTCCACCTCCCCACCGCCGTCCACCAGGAGGGCGCGCCCCGCGGGGCTCTGGACCAGGATGGCGGCTCCCTCGCCGACGTCCAGGACGGTGACGACCAGCAGCCGCGGCCCCAGGCTCCCGGGCAGGGCGCCGCCCGCGGAGAGGAGCGCGGCGATAAGCAGACCCCAGACGGCCAGCCCCGCCCAGCGCACGGCGCCGCGGATGGCGGCGGCGCGCCGCCGCAGGCGCGGCAGCGCTCCCAGGAGCACGTAGGCCGCGACCGCCTGCCACCAGGCCACCGGAGGCAGCCACACCTCAGCCCCGGGCGCACCGGCGAACAGCCGCGCCAGCGCCACGATCGCCCACACCGGCGGCAGGAACGCTGGCGCCAGGGCGAAGGCCGCCGGTGGGAGCACCAAGCCCACCAGGCTGAGGACGAATCCGGCCGGGACCAGCACGGCGACGATGGGCAGGACCAGGAGGTTCGCCGGGAAGGCGGCGAGGGAGACGCGCTGGAAGACAGCGGCCAGCAGCGGGAGCACCGCTAGCTGCGCGCCTAAGGTGGCGCCAGCGAGCTGCGCCAGCCAGCGCGGCCACAGAGGCGGCTCCAGGGCCGGAGCGAGGAAGATCAGGCCCCATGTGGCCGCAAACGAGAGCTGGAAGCCCAGGCTGAAGAGGGCGGCGGGGTAGAGGGCCAGCCAGAGCAGGGCCGCCAGGGCCAGCGCGGTGGCCGCATCGGGATCGCGGCGCAGCCACCCCGCCCCCAGGCCGACCAGGGCCATGATGGCGGCGCGGCCCACCGCGGCGCCCCACCCCACCATGGCGGCGAAGAGGAGCACCACCACACCGGCCAGGAGGAAGCGCAGGACGGGGTGGGCGCGCAGCAGCGCCAGCATGCCGACCACCGAGGCGGCCAGCAGCCCCACCTGGGCGCCGGAGACCACCAGCACGTGGAGCAGCCCGGCGCGCAGGAACAGCTCCTCCATCTCCCGGCCGGCGCCGGCCTGCGCCCCGAAGAGCAGCCCCGCCAGCACGCCGCCATACGGCGGGGGGAGGGCGAGCAGGGGCGCGACGAACCGCTCGCGCAGGCCCAGGACCCATGCCGTCAGCGGGTGCC
>JBBIIQ010000178.1:0-4272 GCA_037446405.1 Armatimonadota bacterium
AAACTCGCCCGATCCTTGCAGGAAATTGACGGGAAAAGGCATAACTCCCCGACTTACCGGCATTCCGTACGCACAGTCTGGAGAGCACCGTCGCCAGGGGGGTTCCGATGAAGGCGGAACCTGGGTTCACCCGTCAGCGTGTCTTCGTCCCCCCGGAGCAGGTGATGACGCGGTTAATGCGCCGGGAGGACGAGCGGCGTGGCTACCGGGTGGAATCGGTGGTCCTGCTGGCCAGCGCAGCCGGCTTTCTGCTGGGCGTGGCTCTGGCGGTCCGCTACTGACCGCGCAGCGAATGGGGAGCTCCACCGGAGGCCACCCGTGAGCACCGTCGCCCGACGCCATCCGCACCACCCGCGCGCAGGTCTAGGCGCGCGGCAAGCCGGGCATGCTCCCGCTGTCGAGGAGGACCGCGCGGTGGCCGTCCCCGGGATGCCGAGCAGCCTGATCAACGAGTGGGCGGAGCGCATCGTCGTGGCGCTGCTGGAGCAGCAGGCCAGGTTCTGCCAGGCCCTGACCCACGCGGAGATCACCGCCCTCACCGGGCTCAACGACCTGCAGGTCGCCCGCGGCTGCTGGCACGGCAGGCTACACGGGCTCCTGAGCTTCCAGCAGAGCACGGGGCAGGTGCGCTACACCCTCACCCCGCTGGGGGTGGCCATCGCCCGCCGGCGCAGGGCAGGGGACGAGCAGGCGGATTTGCCTCCCTCGTCCCCCTGACCGGCAGGGGTTCCGCCACCGAGCCGCGGCGTGCCCCGCAGAGCTGCGCCGGCGGTCCACCGAGGGTGGACCAGGCTAAGGTCAGTACTGCTCCCAGTCGCGTTTCTCGACTTGCCAGTTGCTGGGCCCCGCTGGACGCATGGAGATGTGCAGCATGGCGCTGGTCCGGGTGGCGCCGTGCCAGTGCCAGGTGTTGGCGGGGATGATGGCGATGTCACCGGGTTGGATGATGCGGCGCCCCCGCTCCGTGGCTACGATCCCCTCACCCTCCACCACGTACAGCGCCTGATCGGTGGAGTGGATATGGGGAATGGTGCGCGCACCGGCCTCGAAGAAGACCGCGATCAGCTCCACCTTCCCGGCGTCGGCCGGCCGGGTCAGGTACTGCAACCGGACCGTCCCCGAGAAGTACTCAGGCCGCTCGGGTGCCACGGCGTGCTGGCGCTGCGCCTTCACGATCTCGATCATCGCCCTACTCCTCTCCACCCTCCGGTGCCGGCGCCCGTGCTCCCACCGCCTGCGCCAGCGCCGCGACCAGGTGCGGCTCCGGCACGGCACCTGTCACCTCGTGGGTCTCGTTGATCACCGTCTTGGGTACCGCGTAGACGGTGAAGCGCCGGGCCAGCTCCGGGAACTCCGTGGCCTCGACGATGTCCGCGGTGACCCGGGGGCTCTCCACCGCCAGGTGCGCGGCCAGCCTGGCCGCGCGGGGGCAGTGGGGTCAGGTGGGCGTGACAAAGACCTGCAGGTGGACATCACCGGGCAGGCCGGCCAGCACGCGGCGCGTGGCCTCACTCACCTCCCCCCGCCCACGGGAGACCGCAATGATGATCTCCAGCAGCGTGACGAACTCGTATCCTGCCGGCAGGCCCAGGTAGCGGATGCCGTAGTCCTCCCTCCCCAGGAAGACGATGGCCGGCACCTGCCGGACGCGGTACCGCTGCGCCTCCCCGGCGTGCGAGAGCAGCCCGTACTCCTCCACCCGCACCCGCTCCGAGAGCTCGGCCACCTCCCGCAGGATCTGCCGGGTGTACTCGCTTACCTGCCAGTCCTCGCCGGGTAGCGCCAGGCCGCCGGTAGCGGGCAGGAAGAGCAACAGGCGGACCGGAGCCTCAAGCTCGGTGGCGAACCGACGGCGGATGGTCTCGGCGTCCTGCGGGTTGAGGAAGGACATCGGCTACGCGGAGAAGACCTCCGGGTTGACCACGGCAGCGGGACGTCGTCCCGCGAGGACGTCCAGGATGCCCTGCGCGGCCTGGAGGGCCATGCGCGCGGCGCACTCTGCGGTCAGGGCGGCCGAATGGGGCGTGACCACCAGGTTGGGGGCGGAGAAGAGGGGATGACCCGGATCCGGCGGCTCCTGTTCGAAGACGTCCAGCGCGGCTCCCGCCAGGCGGCCCTGGTGCAGCGCCCGCGCCAGGGCCGCCTCGTCGACGACCGCGCCGCGGGCGGTGTTGATGAGCAGGGCGGTGCGCTTCATCGCGGCCAGCTCTCGCTCGCCGATGAGCCTGCGCGTCTGAGGCGTCAGCGGCACATGGAGCGTGACCACGTCCGCCTCCCCGAGGAGGGAGAGGAGGTCGTCCACGGGCTCGGCTCCCCGGGACTGGATCTCCGCAGGGCGGAGGAGCGGGTCATAGCCCAGCACCCGCATGCTGAACGCCGCTTTCGCCTTGCGACTGACGGCCGTGCCCACGCGCCCCAAGCCGACGACCCCCAGGACCTTGCCCTCCAGGTCCACCGCCCGCAGGCTGTCGCGCACGGCGAAGGCGCCGCGCCGTGTCGCCGCGTCGTACTCCACGACCCGCTTGGCCTGGGCGGTCATCAGCGCCAGCACGTGCTCGGCCACAGAGACGGCGTTGGCCTCCGGGGTGTAGACGACCGGAATGCCGCGGCGGGTGGCGGCGGCGACGTCGATGTTGTCCACGCCCACACCGTGGCGGGCGATGACCCGAAGGTGCGGCGCTGCGACCATGAGCTCGGCGGAGACCACCGCCAGGCGCACCAGGAGCGCGGAGGCCTCCGATAGGAGCGGCAGCAGAGCGGCCGGCGAGGCGTCGGGTGCCATGACCACCTGGCAGTGCTCCGCGAGAAGGCGCTCGCCCGCCTCGTGGATGGGCTCGCTGATGACGACGAGCGGCAACTGTCCCATGCCAGGCTGTCCCCTCTCAAGAGGGATTTCGCGGTCCCGCTCCCTTTCCCCCAGCGCGGCTCCCCCGCAGGCCGGGGGCGCGGCTGCGAGGGGGCGGCCGGCTCAAGGGTGGTGGCGGCGCGACGGCGAACCTCCAGGGTCAGCCAGGCAGTGCGGGGCACGGCAGGGGACGATGATGGCCGGCGACCGCTTCGCCCGCGACGCGCAGGTGCTGCCGCACCTCCGGGGGTACCCGGAGGAGCTGCGCCACTTCAGCAACCTGATCAAGCAGGCCCACCCGCGGGGACTATCCGCCCTGGAGGTCGTCCTGCGCCGCCCGGCCGCCAGCGACTCCTTCATCGCCGCGCTCTGTCGCCTGGTGGCCGCCGGGGAGGCGGTGCTGAGCGCGGTGGAGGCGGCGGAGCGGTTCGGGGTGCCGCCGAGGACCTTCCTCCGGACCATCGCCGCCCGTCCCGACTTCCCGCCGCCGCTGTTTGGCCGGGAGGAGAAGCGGCTCTGGCGCGCCAGCGACGTGGAGGCGTACATCGAACGCCGTGGGGAAGCTCCGCCTGGTGGTGACCTGTAAGCGCTGTGGCCGGGAGTTCGACACCGGCCGGCGCATGGACCGGCGCTCCTTCCAGCGGGGGACGCTGGCGGCCAACTACCACACCTGTCCGCACTGCGGGGCGCGGGAGACCTACCGCAAGGCTGACTACCTGATCCGGGAGGAGAGACCGCCCTACTGACGCGGCGGCTGCTCCACCAGGCGGCGTACCTCTTCCAGCAGGCGCAGGGTCTCCGCCTCGAAGCGCTCAGCGATGAGGGCGAAGCGCGCCTGCTGCTCCACGGTGAGGGCCGCGTGAATCTGCCGCAGGATGTGCTGCCGCCGCTGCTCCGTCTCCTCGCGCAGCGCCTGCAGCTGCGCCACGGCCGTCTTGATCGCCTCCTCGTCGGGCGGGCGGCGCGCCAGCGCGCGACGCAGCTCGCCCTCCAGCACCCGCTTGCGCCGCCCGAGCTCCAGGCGCAGCTCCTTCAGCGCCTTGATCTGGGGAAAGAGGCGGGCGATCTGCTGCTCGCTGAGGTCGAGCTCGTCCACCAGCCGCCAGATGAGCAGCGCCTCGATGATCCGCTCGATGCGTGCCGGCGCCAGGGGTGCCGGTGCCCGTGCCAGGACCGGCAGTGCCAACAGCGTCACCAGGAGGGCCGTGAGGACGAGGCGGTGGCGCATCAGCGCGGCTCCAGGGGCTCCGGCTGCCACCCCGCCTCCTGCACCTCCAGCCCGGACTGCCACAGGCGCAGGGCCTCGTCCAGGTGCGGGAGCTGGGAGCGCATGGTGTCGGTGACGTAGGGGGCGATCCGTTCCGCCGCGGAGGGCCCAGGAGGCGGAGGCCGCAGCGCCGCCGAGGAGACGGCCAGCGTCACCGCCG
>JBBIIQ010000179.1:0-4256 GCA_037446405.1 Armatimonadota bacterium
CCGCGCACCGACAGGGACCTTATCCCGTCCGACATAGTATATCGCACCATCGTCGGGGCAGAAAACCGCGAACGCGTCGACCTCATCCACAGTGAGGGGATCTGCGCCGGGCTTAGGCCGCCCGCAGCCGAAGGGCGGCCACCCGGGCCTCCAGCCAGCGGCGGGCGGTCTGGATGACGCGGTCGTCGTCTGTCCCGAAGGTGGCCTCGTCCGCCTCCGCCTCGACCTGGGGGACGATCCCCCGGCCGTCCACCGGGGTGCCGCCGGGGGTGAGGTACTGCGCCACCGTCAGCTGCAGCACCGCACCACCGGGGAGCCCCCGCAGCTCCTGCACCGTCCCCTTGCCGAAGGTGCGCGTGCCCACCACGGGCCGGCCGGCGTCCTGCAGGGCACCGGCCACCATCTCCGCCGCGCTGGCGGTGCGCCGGTCCACCAGGACCACCAGCGGCCCCGTGAACTTGAAGCCGCCGGCGCTGGCGTCCAGCCGGGTGCGCCGACCGTCCCTGCCCACCAGCGTCGTCGCCGTCCCCTGCGGCAGAAAGACGCTGGCCACGGCTACGGCCTCGTCGAGAAACCCGCCGGGGTTGCCCCGCAGGTCCAGGATGAGCCCGTGCGCGCCGCGGCGCTGCAGCTCCGCGACGACGGCGGTGACCTCCTCGCCCGCCCCCGCACCGAACTCCTCCAGCCGCAGGTAGCCCACCGCCCCCCAGAGACGAAATGCCGTCTGCCGCAGGCCGATGAGTTCCCGCACGAGCGTCACGGTCAGCTCGCCGCCGGACCGCCGGACGCGGACGACGACGGAGGTCCCGGGAAGCCCGCGCAAACGGCCGACGACCTCCTGCGGCGGCATGGTGATGGTGGAGCGGCCATCGATCTCCATGATCAGGTCGCCGCGCCGCAGCCCGGCCCGCTGCGCCGGCCCGCCCTCCATCACCTCGACGACCATCGGCGGGCGCACCTCCAGGTCCAGGACGACGCCCACCCCGCTGTACCCCCCGGGCCGAACCTCCCCCCGGCCGCTGCCGGGCAGGAGCAGCCGGGTGAAGGGATCCCCCAGCACCCGGAGCATCCCGTCGATGGCGGCATAGCCCGCGTCGCGCTCTGCCGCCGCCGAGCCCAGGCGCCGCCCGACGGCTAACACCGCGACGCGCACGGCCTCCAGGTCGCGGCCATCCTGCCCGCTGAGCATGACGGGCTGCGGCGGAAGGCCCCGGTCGCGCAGGTACGCGGCCAGCCCGGCCACCGCGCCCTGCAGGAGGTCGCGCGGCACCACCGGGCGCAGGTACTCCCGGGTGATGAAGAGATAGGCGGCCTCGAAGGCGTCGGCGCCCACGTGGCCGCTCTGCGCGACGGCGGGAGCAACGGCAGTCGCCCCCGCCGCCAGCACCAGGAGGAGGGAAGCGATCAGATGGCGCCGCACGCCCTCAGGCCACCCGCCGCACCGTGAGGAAGGAGAGCAGGAGCGCGCTCACCAGGAGGACGCCCGCACCTCCCGCTGCCAGGCCGGTCACCTCCGTCGGCCGGCGCTCCCACCCGATCACCCTGCCCAGGTGGCGGTAGGCCCGCCGCAGGGCGGCCGCCGAGGTCGTACGGAAGTAGGACCCCCCGGTGATCTCCGCCATCTCCTTCAGGGTCTCCTCGTCCAGGCGCACCCAGATGGAGCGGCCGCCGAGGTTGAGGAAGGTCCCTTCCGGCGTGCCCACGCCGATGGTGTAGACCTTCACCTGCTGTTCCCGGGCAATCCGCGCCGCGTCGTGCGGCAGCGCTCCCCGGTTGCTCTGCCCGTCGGAGAGGAGCACCACCGTCCCCGGTGGCGGGGGCCCGGCGGGAGGCGGGGCAGGCGTAGAGGGGTCGACCGGGCGCGTGCGACCGGGCAGCGCCCACACCGCCTCCAGCAGGCCGTCGCCGATGGCCGTGGCGAACTCCGTGGAGAGGATGTCGATGGCGTCGAGCACACGGGCATGCTCCGCGGTCGGCGGGACAATCAGCGTGGCGTAGGAGCTAAACGTGACCAGCCCGACCTTCAGTCCCGCCGGGAGGGCGCGGACGAAGTCCTTCGCCGCCGCCTTCGCCGCCTCGATGCGGTTGGGGGCGATGTCCTGCGCCAGCATGCTCCGGCTGACATCGATGGAGAGGACGACCGTGTTCTTGGTGGAGGGCACCGGCAGCGGCGCCACCGGGCGGGCCAGCGCCGCCAGCAGCACCGCCACCGCGCTCAGGTAGAGCGCGGCGGGGAGGTGCCGCCGGATGCCGCGGCCCCGGGTCATCGCCGCCGCCAGCAGCAGGACGGTGGGAAAGGCCACGGGGCCGGGCGCGGGCCGCCGCTGCAGCTGCAGGTATCCCAGGAGCAGCAGGGGCACCAGGAGCAGCCCCCAGAGCAAGGCCGGCCAGAGGAAGGTCGGGCTCATGGCAGCCGCCGGAACCAGAGCATCGAGAGTAGCCCGCCGGTCAGCATCAGCAGCCCCGCCGCCCCGGCCGCGAGCGAGGTCACCTCGGTCCGCCGCCGCTCCCAGCCGATGGCCCGGCCGAGCTGCCGGTAGATGCGGCGCAACTCGTCCAGGTTGGCCGCGCTGAAGTATTCCCCGCCCGTCTGGCGGGCCACCTCCTGGAGCAGTGTCGGGTCAAACGGCACCAGCACCAGCTGGTTCTGGTAGGTCATCACCGAGCCGCCCTGCTGCCCCAGGCCGACGGCGTAGATCTTCACCCTGGCCTCGGCGGCCAGCGCGGCTGCGGCGCGGGGATCGGTCCCCAGGTTGGACACCCCGTCGGAGAAGATCAGGATCGCCGCCGGCGGGAGGTCGTTCACCGAGGGCGGCGCAGCCTGCGGACCGGGGGTTGGGGTCGGAGTCGGAAGGGAGAACGGGAACAGCGGGCTTGCCTGCGGCACCGGCCCGCGCAGCCGCTCCAGCCGGTCGCCCAGGAACTCCTTGCGCAGCGGCAGGACGCGCAGCGCCTCCAGAATCGCCGAGCCCACCGAGGTAGCCTGCTGCGGCTGCAGCCGGTCCAGGGCCTCCGCCAGCGCCTGGCGGTCGGTGGAAGGGGGCACCAGCACGGTGCCGTAGTCGCTGAAGGCGATGAGCCCGATGCGGGCGCTGCCGGGCATGGCCCGGATGAACTCCCGCGCCGCGTTCCTGGCCGCGTCCAGCCGGGTGGGCTTGACGTCCTCGGCGATCATGCTCTTGCTGGTGTCGATGGCGATGACCACCGCCGCGCGGTTCACCGGCAGGGGGATGGCGGCAATGGGCCGCGCCAAGGCCAGCACCAGCAGCAGGATGGCGACCAGGTAGATGCCCATCGGGAGGTGGCGGCGCCAGGGGGGAAGCGGCGTGACCAGGTGCGCCAGCAGCCGGGTATCCGCCAGCCGCTCCCGCATCCGCTGCTGGCGGCGCAGCACTCCCAGGTAGGCCCACAGCAGTAGGGGCAGGGCCGCCAGGGCCCAGAGCATCACCGGCCAGGTGAACGCCATCGTCCCCGCTGCTTCCGGTAGGTGATGAACTTCACCAGCGGGTCCACCATGGTCCCCGCGGTGGAGAGCTCCAGCGCATCCACCCGGGAGCGGCGCAGCGCCTCCCGGATCCGCGCCTGCTGCGCCGCCACCAGCTCCCGGTAGGCTGCGCGCACACGGCGGTCGGAGGTGTCCACCCACGCCTGCTGGCCGGTCTCGGGGTCGCGGATGGGGATGACCCCCACGTCAGGGAGCTCCTCCTCCGCCGGATCGCGCACCCAGACGGCGATGACGTCGTGCCGCTGTGCCAGGTCACGCAGCGGACCGTCCCACCCCGGCTGGGCGAGGAAGTCGCTGACGACGAAGACCAGGGAGCGGCGGCGCAGCATCCGGGCGGCGTGGCCCAGGGCCGCGCCCAGGTCGGTGAGGCCCCCCTCCCCCGCCGCCGCCCGCTGCAGCAGCTGCAGGATGCGCAGCGCCTGCACTCGCCCCGTGCGCGGCGGGACCACCGGCAGGTGGCGGCCAGGGAAGGCCAGACAGCCCACCTTGTCGCCGTGCCGTGTGATGATGTAGGCGGCGACCCCGGCGAACTCGGCCGCGACCTCCCGCTTCAGGTGGCGTCGCGTGCCGAAGCCCATGGAGGGAGAGAGGTCGACCAGCAGCCAGGCGGTGAGCTCGCGCTCCTCCAGGTACTGCCGGATGAAGAGGCGGTTCATCCGGGCGGTGACGTTCCAGTCGATGCGCCTGACCTCGTCGCCGGGCTGGTACTCGCGCACCTCGGCCAGATCCAGGCTGGGACCGTAGAAGACGC
>JBBIIQ010000180.1:0-4231 GCA_037446405.1 Armatimonadota bacterium
CTACGGCCGGCGGATGACGACCAGCCGGTCCACGCCGGACTCCGCTCCCCAGACCTCGCCCGGCCGGCCCAGGATCTGCCGCACGTTGGCCGGCGCGCTGGGGAGCACGAAGGCGTCGAACGCCTCGCGGAGGGGATCGAAGCGGACCAGGGCGTTGGCGCCCCAGTCGCTCAGCCAGACCATATCCTGGTCGTCGACGTAGACGGCGTAGGCCATCGGCCGGCTGCCCGGGAGGCGCCACTCCCGCCACCGGCTTGTGGCGGGGTCGTACATCCCCACCTGGCCGGCGTTCCACTCGCTGACCCAGATGCGCCCCCGGGAGTCGGACCACACCCGCCGCGCCCCCTGCCCCGGGGTGGGCGGATCGACCACCGTGGCCGCGCCGCTGTCGAGGTCGATGCGCGCGATGTAGCTGCCGGCCAGGGAGGCGAAGTAGACGGCACCGGCCGGCGTGGTGGCGATGCCGTACGGGCCGCGCCCGCGGGGCGCCGGGAAGACCTCCACGCGCCCCGTGGCCGGGGTCAGCCGGCCGTAGATGCCGCTTTGCCCGGTGAACCAGAGGACTCCGCGGCCGTCGAAGGTGGCGGTGTTCAGGTTGGCGTATCCCGTCTGCGCCGGCAGCGGGAAGCGGCGCACCTGGCCGGTGGCCGGATCGACGCGCACGATAGCGTTCAGCCCCCCGGCCGTGACCCACGGCGCACCATCCGGGCCGACGATCACCCCGTGCGGGGCCGAACGCTCACCCAGGGGGATGTGGCGCGTCCGCCCCGTAGCCGGGTCGAGGTACCCCAGGTCTCCCGAGCCCTGGGCCGTATACCACACCCCGCCGTCGCGCGCCGGGGCCACATCGTGCGGCCGCGCCCCCGACGGCACGGGGTACTCCCGGATGGTGACAGCGGCGGCCCCGGCCACCGGCTGGGACCCCGCGCCCGTGGAGAGGGTGACTGCGCCGGCCACGCCGAGCGCCGCCAGCGCCCGTCCCCAAAGGCCCCAGGCTCCCGTTCCCGGCCTGCGCATCGCGAACCTCCTTTCGGTCCGTCCTATCACGCGGGGCCAGCCGCGCCGCTGGCTGCGGCTATGCCAGCCGCTGCGGCTGCGGCACCCGGCCGACCACTTCCCGCACCTCCGCCAGGTACGGGAGGGCGGGCTGGGCGCCGCGCCGTGTCACGGTGATCGCTCCCGCCGCCGCGGCGAACAGCGCGGCCGGCAGGAGCCCCTCTCCCCTGGCCAGCGCTACGGCCAGCGCCCCCACCCAGGCATCGCCCGCCGCCGTGGCATCGACCGCCTGCACCGGGACCGCCGGGATGTGCCAGGCCTCCGTGCGATCCACCAGCACGCCCCCTTCGGCGCCCAGCGTGACGGCCACCGTCTCCGGCCCGCGCCCCTGCAGGATGCGGGCGGCGGCCAGCGCCGCCGCCACGTCCGGCACCGGCTGACCGGCCAGAAGGGCGGCTTCGCCCTCGTTGACGACCAGCACGTCGACCAGGGGCCACAGCTCCGCGGGCAGCGGCCGCGCCGGGGCGGCGTTCAGGATCGTGCGGCCCCCGGCCCGCCGTGCCCGCTCGAACCCCCGCACGACCGCGGCATCCGGGACCTCCAGCACGGCGACCGCCCACTCCCCCGGCTCCCATGCCAGCGCCTCCAGGTCGGAGGCGGAGAGCAGCGCATTCGCCCCGGAGTACGCGGCGATCAGGTTCTGTCCCTCGGCGTCCACGATGATGAGGGCGACTCCCGTATGGGCTTCGGCCACCCCCACCGCAGCAACGTCGACACCCTCCCGCTGCAGCGAGGCGCGCAGCGCGGTGCCGAAGGCGTCAGGCCCCACCCGCGCGGCCATGCGTACGCGGGCACCCAGGCGTGCTGCGGCGACGGCCTGGTTGCCGCCTTTTCCGCCCGGCGCCTGGTAGAAGTCGCTGCCCAGGACGGTCTCCCCCGGCCGGGGGAGGCGGGAGGTCCTCACGGTCAGGTCCATGTTCAGGCTGCCGATGACCACGACGCGGGGCGCGGACACGGGTCAGGGATTCCGCCGCGTGGCCGCCGCTCCCTGCCGCCGCCGCGCGGGCAGGGCCTGCCGGGGCGGAGCGCGAACGCTCCTCCATCCCACGCTTCAGCCGAGGAGGGAGCCTCATGCCAGTATACGTGCAGTTCGTCACCTGGACGGAGAAAGGCGCGGCCGCGGCCAGGGACACCCTGCAGCGCACCCAGCGGGCCCGCGAGCAGGCGGAGCGGTTCGGCGCGCGCCTGCGCGAGGTCATCTGGACCATGGGGCGCTTCGACGTGGTGGCCATCATCGAGGCGCCGGACGATGAGACGGCCAGCCGCTTCGCCCTCTGGGTGGGGACCCAGGGCGCGGCCCGCACGGAGACGGTGCGCGGCTACACGGAAGAGGAGATCCGCAAGATCGTGGAGGGGCTCTAGAGGCTCCGGGTGGCATATCGAAGGCAATCCGTCGTGAGGACGCCCGCGGAGTTCCGGGAGACTGAGTTTGGCTGACGGTGCGCACGGCCTTTATGCAGGCAGGAGGCAGGGTATGCGACAGGTGGTGCTATTCCCGGGAGGGGGCGGCCGCTGGGTGGCTGAGTGTCCGAGCCTACCCGGGTGCGTAAGCCAGGGTAAGACGAAGGAGGAAGCCATCGTCAACATCCGGGAGGCGATTGCCGCTTACATCGCGGCCCTGGAGGAGGACGGGCTTCCTGTGCCCCCCGAGCGATTTGAAACCATCGTGGTCGCCGTGTGAGCAAGCTTCCCCGCATCTCCGGGTGTGGCTGCATGAGGGCTTTGGAACGGCCGGGCTTCTACCGCAGGCGGCAATCCACATCGTGACGCATCGAGGCGACCCGTTCGCGCAGGTTGTGGTTCCGGACCACGACGAGCTGGATCGCGGGGCCCTGCGAGCCATACTTCGGCAAGCGGGTCTGATCGTCGAAGAGTTCGTCCGTATCCTGGGATGCGGCCTAAGTGCCGGGATGGCGCTCGGAGCCGCCACTATGTAAAGTCACGAAGGCCCTGCATTTTGGGCACGGCGCCACCGCGGGTACTTGGCTCTGGAACCTGGTTGGAAGAGGTTCTGTGCTCGCCTGCCGACAGTTTGGAGCAGGCTCCTGGGACGGCACCGTGGGCCGGCGGAAGAACTCACCAACATCCGCCTGCCATTGGCGGAAAGGAGTACGGTTCCGGGTCGTTGCACGAACGGGCGACCAAGGACCCGCGGCTGTAAGGGGTGCGGGCGGTCACCGCCAAGTTCCATGAGCGCATCCATAGCAACAACCTGGTGGGAATAGGGGTTCTACTGCTGGAGTTCCCGCTGGGGGAGATGGAAGCACTGCGGCTCACGGAGCGGCAGGTCTACGACATAGGCAGCGGCGCGGGAGGCCCAGGGCGAGACGAGGGGGCGGGTCTTTCGGGCGCGTCCGCGTGGACAACCGGAGGAATCCTCCCCTGTGGTGATGCCAGTCCCAGCCGGCCAGCCGGTGGGTTGAAGGGAGTCATAAAGCCTGATTTTGCCCCAAGAGCTCACCCAAAGGGGGGTAGCTTGCGGAGCCGGAGGTCTTTCCGAGGGGTTCCGGCAGGCTGGCTTTGTCCCGGTGTTTGCGGTCGACATCGACGGTGCGGCCGCTGCCACGTATGAGGCTCGCTTCGGCCACAGGGTTCACCGTGGTCCGGTGGAGAAACTGAGAAACGTTCCCGTCGGCGCCGACGTGGTAGTTGGAGGCCCGCCCTGCCAGGGGTTCTCCCGGCTTGGAATGATGTCTCCTACCAGGCACCACAAACGCCTGAACGGTCTTTGGCGGCAGTTTCTGAGAATCCTCAGATTGGTTCATCCCAAAGCATTTGTCATGGAGAACGTCCCCGAGTTCTTCCGGTCTCCCGACTTCACAAAGTTTAGACGGCAGGCGGAGAAGCTGGGCTACCTCGTCACCTGGGACATCCTAAACGCCGCTGACTACGGCGTGCCCCAGAAGCGGAGACGCGGGTTCGTGATGGGAGTGCGCGGCGCTCGGCCAGCGCTTCCGAGACCGAACGGCAGGCGGGCCACAGTGCGAACGGCGATCGGGGATCTCCCACTGAAACCCGACGGGAGTAACCTGCATTTCGGGAGGAATCCGACACCCATTTCCGTGAAGCGGTACAAGTGTATTCCACCTGGAGGTAACCGGTTTGACCTAATGAGGAAAAGGCCCGACCTAACTCCGCAGTGTTGGCTGAATAAGCCAACCGGCAGCACCGACGT
>JBBIIQ010000181.1:0-4229 GCA_037446405.1 Armatimonadota bacterium
CTCTCCCGCCTCGGTGCGCACGCGCAGCTCGGGGCGGGGTGGGGCGCCGCGGAGGAAGCGGTCCACCACCGCGGCCACGTCGTGGTGCACCGCCAGCCGATCCTTCTCCTGGATCTCGATGATCACGTCAAAGGTGGGCGGGGCCTTGCGCTCCAGCACCGTCTTCTGCGTCCCCCGCCGCCGCGCTTCCTCGTCGGAGAGGGTCACCGCCTGGATGCCCCCGATCAGGTCGGCCAGGGTGGGGTTCTGCAGCAGGTTGTCCAGGGTGTTGCCGTGGGCCGTGGCGATGAGCTGCACGCCGCGCTCGGCGATGGTGCGTGCCGCCAGCGCCTCCGCCTCCGTGCCGATCTCATCGATGACGATGACCTCCGGCATGTGGTTCTCCACGGCCTCAATCATCACCGCGTGCTGCAGGGAGGGCTCCGGCACCTGCATGCGCCGCGCCCCGCCGATCCCGGGGTGGGGGATGTCCCCGTCCCCGGCGATCTCGTTGCTGGTGTCCACGATGACCACGCGCTTCTTGAACTCGTCGGCCAGGACGCGCGCCGCCTCCCGCAGCAGCGTGGTCTTGCCCACGCCGGGCCGCCCCAGCAGGAGAATGGACTTGCCCTGCTCGATCACGTCGCGGACGATGTCCACGGTGCCGAAGACGGCCCGCCCCACGCGGCAGGTCAGGCCGATGATCTCCCCCTGGCGGTTGCGGATGGCGGAGATGCGGTGCAGGGTGCGCTCGATCCCGGCACGGTTGTCCTTGCCGAAGGCGCCCACCCGGCTGGTCACGTGCCTGATCTCCTCGCGGGTGGTGGGGCTGCCGCTCAGGTAGACCACCGCCCCGGGGAAGCGCGCCTCGGGCAGCCGCCCCAGGTCCAGCACGACCTCCAGGAGCTGGCCGAGGTCCGCCTGCCGCTCCAGGGCCGCGCGGATGGCCGGCGGGAGGACCTCCAGCAGGGCCTCCAGGTCGTCGGTAATCTGAATCTGGCCTCGCGCCAAGGGCACGTCCGCCTCCCGTCAGGCGAAACGCCAAGGGAGGGGCCCCCGGGGCTCCCTCCCCTGAAGCGTCGCTGCCGCCAATTGTCTGCCCGCCTTGCTCCCTCTCGTCGCTACGCTCAACAAGGCCTCACGTGGAGGACCTCCACGGTCCGATTATAGGCCCTCCGGCCGGGGCGGCAAAGCCACCGGCTCAGGCGACCTCCAGGATGAGGCACTTCAGGTAGCGGGTCTCCGGCATCCCCGGGTGGACGGGGTGGTCGCGGGCCTGCCCGCGCGCCTCCAGGAGGCGGACGCGGCGGCGGGCGTCGTGGGCCGCCTCCGCCACCAGCGCGCAGAGCAGCTCCTCGCTGACGTGGGAGGAGCAGGAGCAGGAGACCAGGACGCCGCCGGGGCGGAGCACCTTGAGGGCCCGCAGGTTGATCTCCTTGTAGGCGGCGGCCGCCCTGGGGAGGGCGCGCCTGCTGGGAGCGAAGGCCGGGGGGTCGAGGACCACCACGTCGAAGCGCGGCCCCTGCCTGGCCAGGGCGCGCAGGACGTCGAAGGCATTTCCCGCCTGAAAGGTGCAGCGCTCGGCCAGGCCGTTCCACCGGGCGTGCGCGGCGGCCGCGGCCACGGCCTCCGCCGAGCTGTCGACCCCCAGAACCGTGGCCCCGGCGCGGGCGGCGTGCAGGGCGAATCCCCCCGTGTAGCAGAAGACGTCCAGGACCTCGCCGCGGGCGTAGGCCTCCACGGCCTGCCGGTTCTCCCGCTGGTCCAGGTAGAAACCGGTCTTCTGCCCCCCCACCACGTCCACTCGAAAGCGCAGGCCCGCCTCCTCGATGTCCACCAGCGGGGGCCCTTCGCCGGCCAGGAATCCCGCCTCCCGCGGCAGGCCCTCCAGACGGCGCACCGGCGCGTCGTTGCGCCCGTAGATCGCCGTCGGCTGCACCAGCTCCTGGAGCAGGCGGACGAGCCGTTCCTGCTGGCGGGCCATACCCAGGGTCAGCACCTGCAGGACCAGAACACCGCCGTAGCGGTCGACGACCAGCCCGGGCAGCCCGTCCCCCTCGCTGCAGACCAGGCGGTAGGCGGTGGACCCGGCCACGACGCGGCGCCGCAGCGCCAGCGCCTCCTCCAGGCGGCGGCGGAAGAAGGCGTCGTCGATCGCCTCCCGCTGCCGGGTGAGCAGGCGCACGGCGATCGTGGAGCGGGGGTTGAAGTAGCCGCGCCCGAGGAAGGTGCGGTCGGCGGCGCGCACGTCGACGACCTCCCCGGGCTCCGCCTCCCCGGCCAGGGAGCGGATCTCGCCGGCGTAGATCCAGAGGTGCCCCCCGGCCAAGCGCCCCTCCCGACCGGGATGGAGGATGACGGTGGCCACGCCGCGGCTAGAAGAGGCGCATCTGGGAGCCGGCCGGCTCCCGGGGGAGGAGGGGCTCCTCCGCGGCCGGCGCAGGCGCTTCCGCGAAGATGTGGATCTCGCCGAAGACGCCGTCGTAGCCGGGGA
Organism: Armatimonadota bacterium; assembly: GCA_037446405.1. Classification (GTDB taxonomy): domain Bacteria; phylum Sysuimicrobiota; class Sysuimicrobiia; order Sysuimicrobiales; family Humicultoraceae; genus Humicultor. The sequence continues at coordinate 2,474 of JBBIIQ010000181.1, forward strand.
CGATCTGCACCTGCCCCTCGCGCACGCGGCGCAGCCCTTCCACGACCCGGGGGGAGGCGACGCGGGCCAGTTCCTCGGGGGGCACGTCCAGCAGGACGCGAAACTCGCCGCCGAACTCGCGGCAGAGTTGCAGGTACTCCTCGCGCACGGCGGCGGTGCCCACCTGTGCGCCCCGCGCCTCGGCGATGATCTCCTCCAGGGGGATCAGGCTGCGGTAGGGGACCGCCCCTTCGGGGATGTAGCCCTCCTCGCGGTCCGCCAGCAGCTCCACGCGGTGCATCACGCCCACGGTGAGCGGGCGGCGGCAGACCGGGCAGAGCCCCTGCAGCGCCTTGGTCTCCCGGGGAGCGAGGCGCTGGTTGCAGTTGCGGTGGCCGTCGAAATGGTACTTCCCCTCCTCGGGGAAGAACTCGATGGTATAGAGGAAGCGGGCGGTGTCCCGCTCCCGCAGGATGCGCACCAGCTCGCTGTAGTCCAGGACGTCCATCTCGAAGACGTTGGCCTCCCGCCCCAGCTTCGCCGGCGAGTGGGCGTCGGAGTTGCTCACCAGCAGCACGCGGTCCAGCTCGGAGAGGCGCCAGTTCATCGGCGGGTCGCTGGACAGCCCGGTCTCCACGGCGACGATGTGCCTGCTCTGGTCGCGGAAGCACTCCTCCAGGGCGTCGAACCCCGAGTTGGACCCGTAGAGGGAAAACCAGGGGGTCCAGACGTGCGCCGGGATGACCAGGCAGTCGGGGGAGAGCTCGCTGACGTACTCCACCAGCTTGTCGCAGGGCAGGGAGAGGGTCGGCCGGCCGTCGGCCATCAGGTTGCCGAAGCGCCCCAGCACGGCGTTGAGCCGCTCCACGACCTCAAAGGAGGGCGCCAGGATCAGGTTGTGGATCTTGCGCAGACGGCCTCCCTGCGGGTAGATGTTGGCCACCTCCACGGTGAGGAGGAAGTGCACGCCCTCGTAGGTGAAGAGGCCGCGCCCCGTGGGCTTGAGCTTGGCACGCATCTCCCGGAACCACACCGGGTGGGTGAAGTCCCCGGTGCCAACCAGCGTGATGCCCTTGAGCCTGCACCAGCGGGCCAGGTTCTCCACGTCCATGTCCCGGCTGGTGGCCCGGCTGTACTTGGAGTGGAGGTGGAGGTCGGCGATGACCCGCATGGGGAGGTCTTAGACGGCTGCCGGGCCCGCTCCTACCCGGGCACCTGCCCCTCGCCGTCCGCGCCCAGGAGGCCGCGGACCAGGGCGCGCAGGACCACCGGCGCCAGCGGCAGATCCCGCCACGACCGCAGGACCCGCCGGCTGAGCGGGCCGAGGAGGCGCGACTGGTACTGGGTGTCCCCGTGCTCCTCGACCACATGCCGCAGCGCCGGGTTGTGCGCCAGGGCGCGGATCAGCCGGGAGAGGTCCGCATCCGGCAGGGCGTTGAGCGTGCGCCGCACCGCCGTGGTGAAGACGAGTTCCCGCCCGAAACGCCGCCGCCAGGCCCGCTCGTACCTCCGCACGGCGGAGGGATCGCCGCCCAGCAGCCCACGCGCCGCCTCCCCCGCCAGCCGTCCCGCCACCAGGGCGAAGTAGATCCCCCCGCCGGAAGTGGCCTTGACGTGCCCGGCCGCGTCGCCGGCCAGGAGCAGCCCGGGGGCGTGGGACGGCGTGCGCCGGCCCAGCAGCGGAATGCGGCCCGCTAGCCTGCGGACGATGCGCGCCCCGCGCACGCGGCGGGAGACGACGGGGTGGGCGGCCAGCAGCCGCTCCAGGTAGGAGACG
>JBBIIQ010000182.1:0-4226 GCA_037446405.1 Armatimonadota bacterium
CACCTTTCCCTCACGGTACTCGTGCGCTATCGGTCGCCAGGGGTATTTAGACTTGGAGGGTGGTCCCCCCAGCTTCCCACGGGGTTCCACGTGTCCCGTGGTACTCAGGAACGTCGCCCGAGAAGTCCCTGCCCTTTCGCCTACCGGGCTCTCACCGTCTCCGGCATGCCGTTCCAGGACATTTCGGCTAGAGCAGGGATTGCTCACTTCCCGGCCGGACCGCAGCCCAGCCCGGCGACGCCCTGCAACCCCCGCGGTGCAACGCCTGCGGGCTATCACGCACCGCGAGTTTGGGCTCTTCCCGTTTCGCTCGCCACTACTCCGGGAATCTCAGGGCACCCCACGAAGCCCTGACGGACTCCGCGGGGGCCGCGTGTTGATTTCTCTTCCTCCGGGTACTGAGATGTTTCAGTTCCCCGGCTGGCCTTCCCGCACCTATGAATTCAGTGCGGGATGACGCGGCATGACCCGCGCCGGGTTTCCCCATTCGGAGACGGCCGGATCGAAGGTTGTTAGGCACCTCCCCGGCCCTATCGCCGCCGACGGCGTCCTTCCTCGGCCCCTGGCACCAAGGCATCCACCGTGCGCCCGTAGTAGCTTGAGATCCCGCCTTAGGAGCAGCTCTACAGAGCCTGTTACATGCGGAACGCTGTTGGATGTCTTCCCTATGCAGTTGTCAAGGTTCACGACCCGCCGTCCCCGTCCAGAGGCGGCGGGCTCCGGCCGATCCCGACCAGATCCGAGCAGGCACAAAAAGAGGGGATGAGCTCATCCCCTCGGACGCTCATCCGACGCACCGTCTGCGGTTGTTACCCGCTCTGGTACACCCAATCCCTCCTCAAGTGCCAAAGGCTATTATATCGCCGGGGACCCCCTTGTCAACGCCTCTCAGACGACCAGACAGGTCAGCGTGTCCTCCACCCCGTCCACCCGCTGGATCCGGGAGAGGACCAGCGTCCCCAGCGACGACAGGTCCCGGGCCTGGGCCAGGCAGATGCCGTCCCAGGGCCCCGTGATCACGTGTGCCTCGCGCACGCCCGGCACCCGCCCGATCCGCTGCACGGCCCGGCGGGCCTTGCCCGGCTCGAGCTTCAGCAGCACGACCGCCTCGACCGCCACCCTACCCTCCCTCCCTTCCCGTCGGCACCGTCTCCATTCGGCGGCCGACGGGCAGCGTCCCCTCCTGCGGTCGCCCCGGCCAGCGGGTGAGGGCTACCCCGCCCAGGGTCACCCCCGCACCCACCAGGTGCTGCAGCGTCAGGACCTCGTGCAGCACCAGGACCGCCATGGCCACCCCCAGCACGGGCATGAGGTAGGAGTAGGCGGCGACGCGAGTGGGGCCGATCCGCCCGATCCCTTCGTACCAGAAGAGGTACCCCAGCGTCCCCGCGCCGAAGGCGGCGTAGGCCAGCTGTGCCCACGCCCCCGGGGAGACGCGCCACGACTGCCGCAGGACCTCCGGCAGGCCCGCCAGGAGGAGCAGGAGGGTGCCGAAGACCATGCCGATGGCCATGACGGTGATGGTGGCATAGCGGCGCAGGAGCGGCAGCACCATCACCGGCGTGACCGCATAGGACGCCGCGGCCAGCAGGGTGAGCAGGTCGCCACGCAGGTGCCCGGGGCTCAGCGAGCCTCCCGCCTGCACCAAGAGGAAGACTCCCAGGAAGGCCAGCCCGATACCAGTGCCCTGGCGCCAGCCGATGGGCTCGGCGCGGGTCACCCACACCAGGAGAGCCGTGATCACCGGCGAGACGGCGATGATCAGCACGGAGTTACTGGCGGTGGTGTAGCGCAGGCCGGTGCTGAAGAAGATCTGGTAGAGGCCGACGTGGAAGACCCCGATGACCGCGGCGTACAGCAGGTCCCGCCGGGCGATGATCAGGGGGCGCCGCAGCAGCGCCAGGAGCAGCAGCATGCCGGCCGACGCCGCGGTAAAGCGCACGGCGGCAAAGGCCAGCGGGGTGAACTCGTCGTAAGCCGCCTTGATCACGGTGAAGGAGGAGGCCCACAGCACCACCGTGACCAGCAGCAGGACATCGCCCAGGCCAAAGACCCTGCGCACGCCTTTCCCCCTGTGGGAATGCTCCCGGATTCGGAAACGGTCCCAGTATAGCAGGAGGATCCGGGGGTCTGGCGGGCAGGCACGGGGTTGGCCGCAAGATCAGCGGGCCCGCCCCAGAGGCCAGGGATCTGCCCGCGAGGTCAGGAATCTGGTTTCCGCGGCGGGGAGGCCCCCGGCGGCACGGCGGCGCGCAGTTCGGCAGCGAGGTAGAGAAGGCGATCGCGCAGCGGCGATCCGGAGTCGTAGAGGTCTGCGGCCAGGGCCAGGTACTCCACCAGGTCCACCAGAACGTCTGCCGGCTTCACCTCCGCTCCGCCCGCCCCGGCGTCCAGGCGCCCTGCGGTGGACAGCACCCCCAGCAGCCGTGGCACTGCGGCCACCGCTCCGTCCATGATACGGCCGCGCAGCAAGCGCACCTCGTCCTCCACCTCGTCGCCCAGCGCGCGCAGGGCCGCGAGGCGGGCGACGGTGGGGACCGCCCCCGTCTGCAGGAGTTCGCCGTAGAGCTCCCGGCAGCGCTGCGCGGTGAGACGCCCGCGGCGCACCAGAGGGGAACTGTCCGCATCGAGGGGCTCGCCGGCCGCCCACCGCTGCAGCATGTCATTGAAGACATCCACCCGCTCGCGCACCCATTCCAACGCGTCGCGTGCTGCCGGAGTCGCGCGGCGGGCTTCGCCCCCTGCCGCCTCGCTGGCTTCCCCCTCTACCCCGCCGGCGGGCTCAACCGGCCCACCTTCCCCGCCGGCCCAGACGTCTCCGGATGGCCACTGGGCGGGGGGAGCCACGTCGTAGGTCTCCTCCGTCCAGGGACGGGTCACCGCCGACCCCCGGGGAGCGGAGGACCTGGATGGCGAAGCCCCCGGGCCGGGGAGGTCCTCTTCGGCGAACACCTCTTCCAGGTCTGCGCCGCCGAGCGGGGCGAGGCGGGTCGCCTCCTTGATGAACGCCTGGACCTCGCGGTACAGGGTGGCCGCCGGTCCGCCCCGCCCCTGCTGATCCAGGCGGCGCAGCAGAGCCGTGGCGTTGTAGCGCGCCACGTACAGGCACGCCCCCCGCACCCGGTTGAGCGCCGCGTAGACCTGCGGATCCTTTGCCGTCCGGGCGATCCGATCCAGGTCCTCCAGCTCCGCCAGCAGCCCGGACGGTCCCCGCTGCAGCATCTCCTTCAGGGCTCCGCCAGCATCCGCCCCGCCGTCCGCAGAAGTCAGGAGGGGCACCAGCCCCGGGAGCGACCGGTCCAGCTCCGATGCGATGAGCAGGTAGGCATAGACGTCCACCAGGCGCTCCAGACGGTTGAGGCGGGCGATGGCGTCCTGGACGTTTCTCTCGCTCACGACTGGCCCCCCGATCCTGCGGGCCGCAGGCGGTTCAGCAGCATCTGGGCCTGCCGCGCCACCTCGGTCCCCGGCGCCAGCTCCAGCACCCGCTCCAGGGCGCGGCGGGCCTCGGCCAAGCGCCCTCCCTTGAAGGCAGCGCGGCCGATCCAGAGGTAAGCCTGCGGTGTGGGCATCACGGCGGCAGCCTGCTTGAACTGTCCCATCGCGGGCCCGTACCACCCCCCGCGGTAGAGCTCGAGGCCCCTGGCCATCAACGCCTCATAGTGCGCCTGGCGGGTCGTTGCCCGCGGCCCGGAGAGGGCTGGCGCCGCAGGGGCCGGCGCGGGGATGAGTCCGGGCGTGGGGCGAGGCGAAGCCGGGACCCGGCGAGGTGCCACCTGCGCCACCGGGACCGGCAGGCTGACGGTGACCACCTGGGTGGGGTCCGCTCCCAGCCGGACGGTGCCGCGCCAGATGCGGGGTCCGCGGCGCACCGTGACCGCCAGGACCGTCCCTGGGGACGCGTACAGGCGCAGCGGCGTCGTCCCCTTGAGCGTCGTCCCGATGTAGACCTGCGCTCCGCTGGGCTCCGAGCGCAGCAGCACAGTCACTGCGGGCCGCGCACGCGGGGGAGTCAGCGCCGGTAAGCCCGCCGGCTGCGCAGGGCCGGGGTGTGCCGGTGAGCCCGCTGGCGCAGGCGCTCATCACGGCCTTCACCTGGCGCGGCGCGTTCCTGGCCCTGGCGGCCCTCGCGGCGGCGTTCCTGCTCCCTCTCACGACGGTCCTCCTCCCGCGCCCGGCCGGCCTCCCGCCCGCTCACCGAGTCTGCAACGCCCAGCTCCTCCGCC
>JBBIIQ010000183.1:0-4206 GCA_037446405.1 Armatimonadota bacterium
CGCGCTCGGCGCCCTCCGCCGGTGGGGCGGCGGGCGGGGAGAGCTGCGGGGCCGCCGGCGGCGCGGGAGGGGGGCGCCGGCCGAGCACTCCCGCCAGGGCCGCCTCGAAGGTCTCCGCCATCTGGATGCGCGCCCCGGTGGCGGCGATGACGCGCTTCAGCTCGGGGAGCTGGCTGCGCTCCGCCTGGAGGAAGAGGGGCTCCACGTAGAGGACCCCCTCCTCGATGGGGATGACCAGGAGGTTGCCGCGGATGACGCGGGAGCCCTGCTGGTTCCACAGGGTGATGGCCTGGGAGATCTCCGGGTCCTGGTTGATCCGCGACTCCACCTGCATCGGCCCGAAGACGACCGACTGCTTGGGGAAGCGGTAGACGACCAGCTCTCCGTACTGTGGCGGGTCGTTGCGCGCCGCCATCCAGGCGATGAGGTTGTCACGGTTCACCGGGGTCAGGGGCAGGATGAGGACGAACTCCGGCAGGGCGTCGGGCCGGGGGTCCAGGCGCATGGTCACATAGTAGGGCTCCACGGGGATGGTCTCGTTGCCGAAGACCTCGGTGGGGATCGCCCAGGCGTCCTCCCGGTTGTAGAAGACGCGCGGGTCCCGCATGTGGAAGGTGGCGTAGACGCGGGCCTGGATCTCGAAGAGGTCGACGGGATAGCGGAAGTGCGCCGCCACCGCCGGCGGGGCGGCGGCCGCCGGCCGGAAGAGCTCGGGGAAGATGCCCGCCAGGGTGCGCGCCAGCGGGTCGGTGGGGTCCACCAGGTAGAACGTCACCGTCCCCTCGTAGGCGTCCACCACCACCTTCACGGAGTTGCGGATGTAGTTCAGGCCCGCCTCGACCGGCGTGCTGTACGGGTAGCGGGAGGAGACAGTATAGGCATCGATGATCCAGACCAGGCGCCCCTCCGCCACCACCAGGTAGGGGTCGCGGTCGTAGCGGAGGAAGGGGGCGATGTGCTGCGCCCGGGCCAGGATGTTGCGCTGGAAGAGCAGGCGGCTGCGCGAGGAGACGTCGGTGGAGATGGCCAGCTTCAGATCGGCGAAGCGGTAGGCGAAGGCCAGGCGGTTGAGCCAGTGCAGGCGGATACCGGCTCGGCCGCGGTAGGTGGTGTAGACGTTCTCGTCGCCCCGGGGGTAGTCCAGCTCCTGCACCCGCGTGTTCACGATCACGTAGTGGTTGGTCAGCTCGCCGAAGTAGATGCGCGGCTCCCGCACCTCCAGGCCGGGCACCGACTGCGGCGGGATGTCGCGGATCCACAGCTCGGGCATCCCCTCCTCGGAGATCAGGTTCACCGGGCTCATCACCAGGCCGAAGCCGTGGGTGAAGACCAGGTGCTCGTTGACCCAGCCGCGGGCCTGCAGGCGGCTCAGGTCCACCTCCCGTGCCGCCAGCATCACCTGCCGCTGCGTACCCCGCTCCCGGGATTCCCCCGCCTCGGCGGCGGACGGCGCGGTGGGCAGGCGGTAGCGGTCGATGTCCACATCGACGAAGGTGTAGTACTGGCGCAGTGTCTGCAGCTGCCGGTAGGCGGCCAGCAGCGGGCGGTAGTCCCAGAGGCGCACGTTCTCCAGGGTGGGGCGGTTACGCGCCACGTCCTCAGCCGTCACCGGCCGGCCGGGGAACTCCCGCTCCCGCACACGGCTCAGCCCGTAGCCTTCCAGCGTCCCCCGGATGTTGCGCTGGATGTACGGCGTCTCCAACGTCAGCTCGCTGGGGCGCACGCGCAGCGACTGCACCAGGCCCGGCAGCAGACGCAGGCCGGCGAACCAGGCCACGATCGTCACCAGGATCACGGCCACGGCAAAGCGCATGGTGCGCAGGCGCACGTTGGCCAGCATCAGCAGTCCGGCTGCGGCGAAGAGCCCCGCCAGCACCCGCAACGCCGGCAGCACGACGTGGACGTCGGTGTATCCCGCTCCGGTCACCACGCCGCTTTGCGAGTAGACCAGGGCGTAGGCGTCCAGCCAGAAGCCCCACCCCCGCACCAGCAGCAGCAGCGCCACCAGCAGGGAGACGTGGGCGCGCACACGCAGGGGGATGCTCCACAGACCGCGGATGAGCAGCGGGGCCAGGTCCAGGTAGGAGCCGACCACCACCACAAGCAACGCCACGATCAGCCAGCCGAAGAGGAAGGACGCCGCCCACTGGTAGACGGGGAGGCGGAACATGAAGAAGCCCACGTCCCTGGCGAAGAGGGGGTCCACGGTGCCGAAGGGGACGGCGTGCACAAACTGCTGGAACATGGTCCAGCGGCGGCTCTCGGCCACCCCCACCAGCACGGCCACCAGCCCGATCACCACCGCCGCCACCCGTACGGCGTCGAACCGCCGGCCGAGCCGCCGAGCCATGCGCCCCCGCGGGCCGACCTCCAGGTCGATGACCTGCGGCGGGCGGCGCAGGCGGCGCAATAGCGGCAGCACGTTCAGGAAGAGCAGAAGGAAGAGCACGCCGCCCACCGCCAGGGTGACGGCGATGCGGGAGAGCAGCGGCACCCAGAAGACGCGGCGGTAGCCGACCTCGCCGAACCACAGCCAGTCCGTGTACCAGCGGGCCAGGGTGGGCAGGAAGACGAACAGCAGGACCAGCAGCAGGACCAGCGACAGCCGCAGCCCGAGTCTCATACCCCGTGGTTTCGCCCCGCCGCAGCCATCCCCCTGGCAGCGCCCGTGCGGGCGACTTCAATCGTAAGGAGGCCGCTGGAACACGCCGCATGGAGCCGCAGGGGACGGCGGGACACCGGCGTGGCGTCGCAGGTGACGGCAGAGATTGGGGGCGGATGATGGACGTCCAGGTGACGCGAGAGCAGGTCATCGATGTCCTGCGCACGATCTACGACCCGGAGATTCCCGTGAACATCTGGGACCTGGGGTTGATCTACGACCTGACCCAGAGCGGGGGGGAGGTGCAGATCAAGATGACCCTCACCGCCATGGGCTGCCCCATCGGCCCGATGATCGCCGCGGAGATCGAGAACAAGCTGCAGGCGATCGGGGTGGAGAGCGTCACGGTGGACTTTGTGTGGACTCCCCCCTGGACGCCGGAGCGGCTGACCCCCGACGGGCGGGAACAGCTGCAGATGATGGGGTATCCCGTGTAGCCGGCGGCGGCGCGCCGCGGCGCCGCTGGCCGAAGAGGCGCTCCCCCAGCCGTCCGATGCCAAACCCTACCAGGCTCACCCCGACCAGCGGTGCCGCCAGCAGCCCCACCGGCACCAGGGCCAGCAGCGTAAGGTAGAAGCGGAACCCCTCGCGCAGGTCGGGCAGGTAGTAGGGGCAGCGCACTCCCCAGCGCACCAGGAAGTGCAGCGCCAGGAGCAGCAGCACGTAGGCGCTGAGGTAGGCGGTGCCTAGCCCCGCCAGCGCCCCCGCACCCGCGCCGCGCCGCCGGGCTGCCCACCCCGCTACGAGCGCACCCACGCCCACCGAGATGGCCTCGTCCGCCGTCCGTCCCTGAAAGAACGCCTTCAGCAGGTCCTCCCGGTTGATGATGGAGAGGGAGAAGTAGTAGCCTCGCCCGTAGAACAGTCCCAGGACCACGCCGAAGAAGACCGCCGTACCCCACAGCGCCGGCAGCAGGTCGCGTCGCGGGCGATGCAGGAGGAAGAAGGCCGCAGGCAAGAGAGCCGCCCCCAGGGCCAGGGGGAGACGCCGCGCGCGGTCCCGCGCCAGCGCCCGCTGCAGCCATTCGGCGCGCTGCCGCGCCAGGTCGTCGGAGGCGGCCAGCACGGCGTCGGGGCGGGGCCCTCCCAGCGGCGTGGTGAACACCGGGAAGCGTCGCCCCAGCACCGCCGGGGTGTAGACATTCTCGTGGAACGCCGCCTGCTGCTCCCCCCACCGCTGCTCCAGACCCTCGGGGACGGTGTGCAGCGCCTCGATCAACGGGCGACCGATGCTGTGCGCCGGCAGCGGCAGCCCCAGCAGGGCCGCCACCGTCGGCGCGATGTCCGCCTGCCGGGCCTCGAATTCGTCCCCCGGCTCGATCCCCGCTCCCAGGAACATCAGCGGCACGGTGCGCACCACCGCCTCCCGGCCGCCGTGCCCGCCGCGGTCGATGTGCCCGTGGTCGGCGGTGATGACCACCGCGGTCGCGGTCAGGTCCACCCCCTGCAGCAGGCGTGTCAGCTCCTCGTCGATGAGGCGGACGCTGTCCCGGTAGGGCTGGCTGGTCGCCCCCGCCCCATGGGCCATCAGGTCGGGCGCCGGGT
>JBBIIQ010000184.1:0-4204 GCA_037446405.1 Armatimonadota bacterium
GTGAGGCCGAACGCGCCTGGAGCAGCTCAAGGTGCTGGAGGCCCAGACAACACAGCGCATCGAGCTCGAGGTGCGGCAGGCCTGGCTGGCGCTGGATCAGGCGGCCGCGGAAGTCACGGCGGCAACAGGCGGTGTGGAGCAGGGGCGTGAAGCGGCCCGGATCGCCGGCGTTCGCTACCAGGCCGGGGTCGGGACTTCACTGGAACTGCTGTCGGCTCAGGCCGCGCTCGCGCAAGCCGAACTGGCTCTGGCGTCGGCGCGGTTCAACCAGAGTTCCGCCCGGGTCCGGCTCACCCTGGCAGCCGGCGGGTCGCTGGAGAGAGACGGGAGGGGATCTGGGATGACAAAGCGCGGGCTGGCGGTCGTGGTCGGCATTGTGGTGCTGGGGAGCGGTGTGGCCGCGGCGTGGACCGCGGCGCGGCGGGTCCGTGCGCAGCCGCCCGACGGCGTGCTGGAAACCAGCGGCCGCATCGAGGGCGCGGAGGTCATCGTCAACTCCAGGATCGGAGGGCGCGTGCACCGGCTCCTGGTGCGCGAGGGCGATCGCGTGAGCCGCGGCCAGCTCGTGGCGGTGCTCAGTTCCGAGGAACTGGCGGCCCGGATGCGTCAGGCGGACGCACAGGTGGAGGCCGCCCAGGCGCAGGTGGCTCGGGCACAGGGCGAGGTGGAGGTGCTCCAGCGGCAGCTGGCGCAGGCGCAGGCGGGGCTGGCCTTCGCCCAGGCCCAGGTGGCCGCGCAGCAGCGCCAGGCCCAGGCCGCGCTGCAGGCGGCGCTGGCGAGACTCGCCCAGGCACGCAAGGCCCTGCTGGTGGCGCGCAGGCAGGCACCCAGTGCCGTTGACGAGGCTGAGGCGGTACTTCGCGCAGCCGACGCCGATGTGGTACGGGCCCGCGCCGCGCACGAGGAAGCCCGCCGCGACCTGGCCCGCCTGCAGGGGCTGCAGGTTGCCGGCGCGGTGGCTGTCGCCGATGTGGATGCGGCCCGCACCCGGCTGGAGATGATCGAGGTTCAGGTGAACGTCGCCGCCGAGCAGGTGCAGCGCGCCCGCGCCGCCCTGGACCGGGCGCGGACCGGCACGCTGGAAGTACAGATTCGAGAGGAGGACGTCCGGGCGGCGGAGGCGCAGGTGGACGCGGCGCGTGGCCAGGTGGCGCTGGCGCAGGCCGGCGCCCTCGAAGTCACGCGGGCGCAGGAACAGGCGCGCGCGGTGATGCGTCAGGTGGAGATCGCCCGCGCGGGGCTGGAGACCGCCCTTGCGCAGGCGAAGGCGGCGGTCGCCGCCCGTGATGAACTGCGAACTGCGCTGGACGAGGCCCGCGTGTACGCTCCCAGTGCCGGAGTCGTTGTGAGCAAGGTGGTCAACCCCGGCGAAGTCGTGCCGGCGGGAACACCGCTGGTCGTCCTCGTCGACCTGCAGGCCCTGTGGTTGAAGGTGTTCATCCCTGAGCCGGAGATCGGTAAGCTGCGCCTCGGCGCAGCGGCCCGCATCTCCGTCGATGCGTTCCCGGGACGAACATTCTCGGCGAAGGTGACGGAGATCAGTCAGCGGGCCGAGTTCACGCCCAAGGATGTGCAGACAAAGGAAGAGCGGGTCAAGCAGGTCTTCGCCGTGAAGCTGGCCGTGGAGAATCCCGAAGGCTTGCTCAAGCCGGGCATGCCCGCCGACGCCCGGATCTTCTGGAAGGGAGAGCCGCGCTGATGGCCAGCGCCGCACCGGTCATTGAGGTGGCTGGGCTGGTCAAACAGTACCGGCGGGCGGAGGCGGTCAGCGATGTCTCCTTCGCCGTTTATCCCGGTGAGATCTTCGGGCTGCTCGGGCCGGACGGCGCGGGGAAGAGCACGGTCATCCAGGTTCTGGCCGGTGTGCTGCTGCCCACCCGCGGTCACGCTTACGTGGCCGGCATCGACGTCGTGCGCGACCCGGAGCGCGTCAAGGCGCGCATCGGGTACATGCCGCAGGGGCTCGGGCTCAACCTCTACGACGACCTGAGCGTGGAGGAGCACCTGCGTTTCTTCGCGGAGCTGCGCGGCGTGCCCGAAGTGCGGTTTCGTGAGCACCGGGCCACCCTTCTGGAGGTCACCCGCCTGGCCCCGGCGGCCGATCGGCTGGCGCGGCACCTCTCGGGTGGGATGCGGCAGAAGCTGGGCTTGGCCAGCGCGCTCATCCATTTGCCTGACGTGCTTCTGCTGGACGAGCCGACGACCGGCGTGGATCCCCTGTCGCGGCGGGACTTCTGGCAGATCATCACCAGATTGAGCCGCGAGCAGGGCATGACCGTGCTGGTCTCCACCCCATACCTGGATGAAGCGGAGCGGTGCACGCGCGTGGCCCTCATGGCCCGCGGCCGCCTTCTGGCGACGACGCACCCGGAGTTCGCGTCCGCCCTGCTTCCTGGCCCAGTGCCACAGAGTGAGCCGACCCTCGAAGATGTCTTCGTTGCCCTGATGACCGGCCGGCAGGATGCCCCGCCTCCGGAGCCGGGAGCCGAGCCGGCTGCGCCTCGATCCCCCATGCGCGGAGCGGCGTTGACCGCTCGTCAGCCAGCACGGCCGGATGGGCCCGCGGTGCGTGACGGATCCCCGGTCATTGAGGTCGATGGACTGACCAAGCGGTTTGGTGCGCTTGCGGCCGTGGACGGCGTCACATTTGCCGTGCGCCCGGGAGAGATCTTTGGGTTTCTGGGACCCACCGGCGCAGGCAAGACCACGACGATCAAGATGCTCACCGGTCTTCTGCGCCCCAGCGGGGGGCGCGGCCTGGTCGCGGGCTACGACGTGCGCTCCCAGCCGGGCGAGATCAAGGCTGCGATCGGCTACATGTCACAGCGTTTCTCACTCTATCCTGACCTGACCGTTCAGGAAAACCTCGGGCTCTACGCCAGGATCTATGGGCTCTCCGGCCGGCGCCAGCGGGAGCGGACAGAAGCGGTGATGGCGCTGGCGGGTCTGGAGGAGTACCGGCGGGCGCTGGCCCGCGAGCTCCCCCTGGGGTTCAGGCAGCGGCTGGCGCTCGCTGGCGCCATCCTCCACGAGCCGCGCGTGCTGTTTCTGGATGAGCCAACCTCCGGCGTCGACCCTTTGGCCCGACGCCAGTTTTGGGACCTGATCGGCGGGCTTGCCCGGCAGGGGGTCACGATCCTCGTTACCACCCACTACATGAAGGAAGCGGAGTTGTGCCACCGGCTGGCTCTGATCCACCAGGGGCGCCTGGTCGCTCTGGGGGAACCCGAGACGATCCGGCGCGAGGCGGAGCGTCGCCGCGGCCGGGTGCTGGAGGTGGTGTCGCCACAGTTCCGCGAATCAGAGAACCTCCTTGGATCCCTCTATCCGGGCCTGATCCTGTGGGGGCGGCGGATTCACGTCTTCAGCTTCGATCCGCAGGAAGACCTCCAGAGGATTCCGGCGGTACTGGCCCGGGCGGGGATCGAGCGGGTGGAGGTGCGCGAGGTTCCCATGGCGATGGACGAGGTCTTCGCCACGTTGATCGAGACGGGGGTCGGTGGCCGTGCAGCGGCTTAGACGGGTCCGTGCTGTGATGCGGAAGGAACTCCGCACCCTGCTGCGCGACCGCTTCTACCTGTTTATGGCCCTCCTGCTCCCCGCGCTCACCCTGATCATCATGGGGTATGGGATTTCCTCTGATGTCAGGGACCTTCCCTTAGGAGTGCTGGACCTGGACCAGTCGGCGGAGAGCCGCCGCTTCGTGGACGCCTTCACCGCCTCCGGCTACTTCCGCCTGGTCACAAGGGCCTGGAGCATGGACGCCCTGGAAGACGAGCTGCAGGCCGGGCGTGTCCGGACAGCGGTGGTCATCCCCCCTGGCTTTGCTCGCGCCCTGTACCGCGGCCAGCCGGCCCAGAGCCAGATTCTCATCGACGCGTCGTTCCTCACCCGCGCGGAGGTCGCCCGGGGCTACGCCGAGGCCATCGTGGCGGAATTCAACCACGCGCGGCTTCAGGCGGCGATCCGGCGGTCGGCCGGAGTGCCGGGATCGGCCGGAGCGCCGGACGCCGTCGACGTCGATGTCGTCGGCCGGGTCTGGTTTAACCCGGGACTCGAAACGCAGAACTACATCGTCCCCGGTCTGGTCGTCGTCAGCCTGCTTTTCTGGGCGCCCCTGGTCGTCACGCTCAGCGTGACGCGGGAGAAGGAAACAGGTGCGATCCTCAACGTGCAGACCGTGCCACTGGCGCGGTGGGAGTTC
>JBBIIQ010000185.1:0-4155 GCA_037446405.1 Armatimonadota bacterium
GAGGCGATGCTGATGCGTCGGGGGATGGCCGCGTCAAGCCTGGGCGCCGTACTCGTTCTGGCTCTGGTTCTGTTCCCGAGCGTGCCTTCGCTGAGCGGTCCTGTGGATCCCAGCACCCTGGTGGTCGGGCAGAACACCGGCATTCTCATCACCCTGGACCCGGCGGTGGTGTTTGAGGTCGTAGGCGCCGTCATCGTGTACCAGCTGAACGACAAGCTGGTGGAGCTGTAGATGGTCGACGGCAAGATCCGGGTTGTGCCCGAGGTGGCCGAGTCCTGGACTCTGGGTCCCGACGGGCGCACCTGGACCTTCAAGATCCGCAGAGGGATGAAGTTTCCCAGCGGCCGGGCGGTCGACGCCGAGGCCGTGGTCTACTCTCTGCGCCGCATGCTGCGCCTCAGCCGTCCCAGCGTGTACATGTTCAACGAGCTGGGGTTGACCAAGGACAATGCGGAGACGGCGGTCAAGGCGCTGGATCCCTACACCGTCCAGCTGGTGGTGGGGCAGCCCTTCGCACCGGACCTGGTTCTGGCCATTCTCACCTTCCCCGCCACCGCCGTCCTGGACCCCGGGGTGGTGGAGCAGCACATCCGCGAGGGGGAGCTGGGTGTGGACTGGCTCAAGGACCACAGCGCCGGGTCCGGCCCGTACATTCTCATGCGCTGGGAGCGCAATGAGGTTGTGGACTTGGTGGCCAACGCCACCTACTGGCGTGGGATTCCGCCGATCAAGCGCATCATCATTCGCGACATCCCCGAAGCCTCCGCCCAGCGCATCGCCCTGGAGCGGGGGGACATCGACGTCGCCTGGAACCTGACGCCGACCATGCGTCAGGAGATCCGCACGGCGAAGACGCCGGGGCTCGCCATCGTCGGGGTCCCCGGGCACGGGATGGAGTACCTGGGGATGAACGTGAAGTACGCGCCGCTGGCCAGGGAGCAGGTCAGGGAGGCCATCCGCTACGCCATCGACTACAGGGCCATCCAGGAAGGCGTCATGCGCGGCGAGGGCCTCCCGCTGCAGACATTCGTCCCCCGCGGGTACCTGGGGTACAACCCGTACATGCCGTTCAAGCAGGATCTGGACAAGGCCCGCAAGCTCCTGGCCGAAGGCGGCTATCCCAACGGCTTCGAGGTGGAGCTGATCCACTCGGCCCCCCACGCCTATCGGGGCGACATCGCGCTGGTGATCCAGAACGAACTGGCCAAGATCGGCATCAAGGTCAAGATCGTCACGGGGGCCGCGGCGGCCATGCTGGCCAAGTACCGGGAGCAGGGGCACCAGCTGGTGTTGTGGGGATGGGGCGTGGACTATCCCGACCCTGACGCCCTGGCCAAGCCTTTCGCCGACGGGACGATCCGGCAGCTCGCCTGGCGCAACGCCTGGATGGACCCCAAAGCCACGGACCTGACCAAGAAGGCCATGCTGGAGCGCGACCCCGCCCGGCGCGTGGCGATGTACAAGGAGCTGACCGAGCTCGTGGCCCATAAGGGTCCGTTCGCCATCCTCTTCCAGATCACCAACAACTGGGTCATCCGCACCTACGTCAAGGGGTTCGAGGCGGCGGCGGCGCTCGGCACCTTCCACTTCGACTACACCAAGATCAGCAAGGTGCGGCAGTAGCCCGGAAGAGGCGGTGGGGCCCCTGCCGACGACGGGGCCCCACCGGGAGGGCGCCATGAACCTGACCGCCTACGTCGCCCGCAGGCTGGCGCTGATGGTGCTGGTCGTCTTCGGGGTGCTGGTCATCACCTTCGTCATCTCCCACGTCATCCCGGCCGACCCGGTCCTGGCCATCCTGGGCGGGAACGCCCCGGCGGAGAAGGTGGATGCGCTGCGCCGGGAGCTGGGGCTGGACAAGCCGCTGCACCAGCAGTTCGTGGCCTACATCTGGGGCGCCGTGCGTGGCGACCTGGGACGCTCACTGCGCACCGGCCGGCCGGTCTGGCACGACATCTGGCAATACTTCCCGGCCACCGTGGAACTGACCTTCAGTGCCATCTTTCTGGCCGTCATCCTGGGGATTCCCCTGGGGGTCATCTCGGCGATCCGGCGCAATCAGGTGCACGACCACACCACCCGGGTCTTCTCCATCGTCGGGGTGTCCATGCCGGTCTTCTGGACCGGCCTCGTCCTCCTGCTCCTCCTGTACTACCGCCTGGGATGGCTTCCCGGACCGGGGCGGCTGGACCTGGCCGTCCTCCCCCCGCCCAGCCGCACGCGGCTGCTCATCGTGGACAGCCTCCTGGCCGGCAACTGGGCCGCGCTGCGCAATGCCGTGGGGCACCTGATCATGCCCGCCTTCGTCCTGGGGTACGTGGCCACGGCCACCATCGCCCGCGTCACCCGCTCCAGCATGCTGGACATCCTCCATCAGGACTACATCCGCACGGCACGGTCCAAAGGTCTGGTGGAACGGGTGGTGATCCTGCGGCACGCGCTGCGCAATGCCCTCATCCCCACCGTCACCGTCATCGGCCTGGTCTTCGGCGGCCTGCTGGAAGGCTCGGTCCTCACCGAGACGGTCTTCGCCTGGCCGGGACTGGGGCGGTACATCACAACGGGCTACATCTCCCTGGACTACCCGGCGGTGATGGGCGGGACGCTCTACATCGCCCTGGTCTTCTCCGTCGTGAACCTGATCGTGGACCTGACCTATGCGTTCCTGGACCCCCGCATCCGCCTCTGAGCTGGCTCCTGCGGCGGGGCGCATCGAGGTCCCGCCGCGGTACGAGGAGCTGCGCCGCGCCTACCGCCTGTGGCGGCGCAGCCTTCTGTCCATCGTGGGGACGGTGCTGGTGGGCGTGATCGTGCTGCTGGCGCTGCTGGCACCGTGGATCGCCCCCTATGACCCGCTGGCGCAGGACTTCTCCGTCCGCCTGCAGCCGCCCAGCCGGGCGCACTGGTTTGGAACGGACCAGTTCGGCCGCGACATCTTCAGCCGGGTCGTCTTTGGGTCGCGCATCGCCTTGCAGATCATCCTCATCGTGTCGCTCATCAGCGGCAGCGTGGGGGCGGTCATCGGCTGGGTGGCCGGTTACTTCGGCGGCCGGACGGACGAGGTGCTGATGCGCCTGACGGACATGTTCCTGGCCTTTCCCAGCCTGGTGCTGGCCATGGCCTTCGCCGCCGCCCTGGGGCCGAGCCTGCCCAACATGATCTTCGCCATCTCCCTGGTCACCTGGACGCCGTATGCGCGGCTGGCGCGCGGCGAGACCCTGCGTACCAAGGCCCAGGACTTCGTAGAGGCGGCCCGGGCCATGGGGGCCAGCGATCTGCGCATCATCTTCCGCCACGTGCTGCCCATGACGCTCTCGGTGCTCATCGTCCAGCTCACCCTGCGCATGGGCACCATCATCCTCACCGCCGCCGGGCTGGGCTTCCTGGGCCTGGGCGCCCAGCCGCCGACGCCGGAGTGGGGCGCCATGGTCAGCGACGGGCGCAACTACATTGTGGACCAGTGGTGGATGTCGACCCTGCCGGGGACGGCGATCGCCGCCGCGGTGCTGGGCTTCAACCTCCTGGGGGATGGGATTCGGGATATCCTGGATCCGCGGCTGCGCCGCTAGGCGCGCGGGCGCCGGCATCCGGCACGGCGTTGTGCCAGCAGATCTCCCGGTAGAGGGCGCTGCTGGGCCGGGGGGTGCGAGCCTGCGTCGCCGGGTCGAGGGCGATGAGGCCGAAGCGCAGCGTCCAGCCGTCCGCCCACTCGAAGTTGTCCACCAGGGTCCAGTGGAAGTAGCCGCGCACGTCGCAGCCCAGCCGCAGGGCCTGCCACACCGCCCGCAGGTGACCGAGGAGAAACCCCGGTCGTAGGTCGTCGTCCTCGTCGGGCAGGCCGTTCTCCGTGACGTAGATGGGGAGCCCGTAGCGGCGCACCCGCAGCAGCACCCGCCGTAGCCCCAGCGGGTAGACCTCGCCGTAGCCGCCGTCGCTGAGGGCCGCGCCGGGGGTGTGCAGGCGGCGGCCGAACAGCGTCCCCGGCCGGCGCAGGTCGAAGCGGATCAGGTGGCGGGAGTAGTAGTTGACGCCCAGGAAGTCCAGCGTGCCTGCGGCCTCCGGGATGTGCACGCGCCCGCCCAGGCGGAGGACGCCGTCTTGCAGGGCCTCCAGGTAGGCCCAGTCGTAGAGGCGGTCGGTCAGGCGGGCGATGGC
>JBBIIQ010000186.1:0-4071 GCA_037446405.1 Armatimonadota bacterium
GCCGCCAGGCCGGCTCCGAGACCCCGGCCCGCCGCCCCGGCGGCCGGCGCCGCGGCACCACCCGTCCTGGTCTCCGATGCCGAGCTCATCGACCTGGTCATCGCAGCGGAGCGGTCGCTCCGCGGGGAGAGCCGGTAGCCAGTACCCAGCGAGATGCCTGCCCTCCTCCGCCGGCGCCGCCCGTTTCGTGTCTCCTGTGCCTTGATCGCCCTGCTGTTCCTGCTGGGCGGGCCGGGTGGCTTCTCCGCCTCTCACGCACAGCCTCCGTCGCCCGCGCCCCAGCCGTCGCCCGCGCCCCAGCCGACGCCCGCGCCCCAGCCGACGCCGGTCCCTGCTCCGGAACCAGCGCCGGCACCCACACCGGCACCCACACCGGCACCCTCGCCATCGCCCACGCCGGGATCCGCACCGGTTCCGCCACCCACACCGACCCCTTCGCCCACGCCGTCGCCGCGGGTGGCGGCCGTCGAGGTCGTGGGGAACAGATACATTCCCACTGCGCAGATCCTGGCGGTGGTCACCGTCAAGGTGGGGGATGCGCTCACGCCCGAGCAGCTGCGGCGGGACGTGGAGGCCATCGCCGACCTGGGATGGTTCGCCGACGTCTCCGTCCGCGCGGAGACCGACCCGGCGGGCCTGCGGGTGGTCTTCCTCATCGTGGAGAACCCGCGGGTGGTGGCGGTGGTGGTGGAGGGCAATACGGTGGTGGCCACGGCGGAGATCGTCCGCGCCCTGGGCGTCCCCATCGGGGAGGTGCTGAACACGAAGCGCGCCCGCGACGGGGTGCGCGCCGTGGAGAAGCTCTACGAGGAGCAGGGCTATGTGCTGGCCCGCGTGACCGACATCGGCCTGGACCCCGCGGACGACGGCCGGCTGCGCCTGCGCGTGGCCGAGGGGCGGGTGGAGGATGTGGTCTTCCGCGGGCTGACCAAGACCCGGCCCGCCGTGGCCCGGCGCTACGTGCGGCTGCGGCGGGGTGATGTCTTCAACGTGCGGCAGGTGAACGCCGACCTGCAGCGGCTCTTTGAGACGGGCCTCTTCGAGTCGGTGCAGGCCCGCCCCCAGCCGGGCTCCACCCCGGACGCCGCCATCATCGAGATCGAGGTGAAGGAGGCACAGACCGGCCAGGTGGGCTTCGGCATCGGCTACAGCACCACCGCGGGGCTCGTGGGGCAGATCGAGTACAGGGAGCGGAACTGGCGCGGACGGGCGCAGACCATAGCCCTGCGGGCGGAGCGAGGCTTCTCTCCCGCGGCGACCCAGGCCGCCAAGTTCAACTTCACCCTGAGTTTCCGCGAGCCGTTCCTGGACGAGCAGCAGACCTCGCTGGACCTCAACCTCTATCAGACGGTGGCCACGCAGACCGAGGTGAGCGGGGGGGCGACGACGGCCCGCTTCGACCTGGAGCGCATCGGCAGCCTGGCTGAGGTGATGCGGCCGCTGGACGCCCACACCACGGTGAGCCTGCGGCTGCGCTCGGAGCGCGCCGCCATCACCCCCCTGCCCATCGACCCCAACGGCAGCTGCCCCCCCGACCCCTGCAACCCGCCCGCGTTCTTCACCCCGGGGCGGACGGTGTCGGTGCTGGTGAGCGGGACGAGGGACCTGCGGGACAGCCGGATCAACCCCACCCGGGGCAGCCGCCAGATGCTCTCCCTGGAGTTCGCCCTGCCGCCACTGGGCAGCGAGTTCAATTTCCAGAAGTACTTTGCCGAGTACGTCCACTACATCCCCCTGGGCGGGGAATCCCTGATCGCGGGGCGGATCGGCGGCGGGCTTGGCAGCGGCGCGATCCCCGGGCAGGAGCAGTTCGCCCTGGGCGGGCCGACGACGCTGCGCGGGTTCAGCGGCGGCCAGTACCGCGGCACCGCCATGGCGCTGGCGAACGTGGAGTACCGCACGCCGCTTGGCGGCGTCGCCCCCTTCCTCAGGGACTTCACGGGGATCGTCTTCGCCGACGGCGGGGCGGTCTGGGGGACGGCGCTGAGCACCCCCGGGTTCGTGGCCAACTACGGCGTGGGCGTGGCCTTCAACTCCCCCTTGGGCGTGCTCCGCCTGGACTTCGCCTTCGGCCCCACCGGTACCCAGACGTGGCTCAACCTGGGACACCCGTTTTAGCCACGCCCTGGCGGGCCGCGGCGGTGTGCACCCTCGCCCTGGTTCTGCTGCTGGTCCCGTGGGCGGCGGCCGGCGGCGCAGTCGTGGAGGGGGTGGAGGTGCACCTGGCCGTGGACGGCAGGGTCCCTCCCGTGGTGCAGGCCCGCCTGCAGAGCACCGTGGAGACGGTCGCCCAGCGGTTGCTCGTCGGCCGCCCCGTGGACCAGCTGCGTCCCGGCCTGGCGCAGCTGCGGGCCACGCTGACCACGGTGGTGGATCGGGTGGTCGGTGGCTACGCCGTCGCTGAGGCCCGCGTGGACGTGGGCCCCACCGCCGTGGTGGCGCTGCGCCTGCGCCCCGCACCGCCCCTCGTCCACGACGCCGAGGTCCTCCCGCGCAGCGACGTGGATCCCGCCGTCGCCCCGCTGGTCCTGCAGCCGGTGCAGGAGGTGGTGGCGCCGGCCGTGCGGGCGATGCTCGTGGGCCTGCCGGTGCAGGCCCTGGAGTGGGCCGCTCCCCTCATCGCCGACGAGGTCCGGCGCGCCGTGGAGGATGCCCTCCCCGGATTCAGCGGGGCGGTGCGCGTGCGGGCGGGGACACTGGCCCGCGTGGACGTCGACCTCCTGCCGCGGGATGGCCGCGTGGTGCGGGACATCGGCGTGCGCTTCCGCTCCGGCTCCATCCCGTTCCTCCTGCTGGAGCGGCACGCCCCGGCGGTCCTGTCCATGGCCGGCCCTATCCGCGGCCTGCCCGTCGTCTTCGCTCAGCAGCAGCGCCAGGCGCTGGAGCGGCTGCTGGCAGAGCGGCTGCGGGCATATCCGCCGGCGGCCGAGTACCACGTCGTCGCCCAACCCATCCTCTCCGTGGGGGAGACGACGTACGTGACCGTGGTGGCCGATTCGCTGCTCTGGCTGGGGCGCGTTGAGGCGCAGCTGAACGTGGGCACGCGGGCCCCGGGCCCGGAGCTGCGGGCTCACCTCGGCCGCCTCTTCGGCCGCCTCGAGACGTTCGCCGAGGTGGGGCTGCTGCCCAACACGCTCTCCGCCCGGTACGACCTGGGGCTGCGCTACGCGCTGGATGGCGTCTGGGACGTGGGAGCCGCCTACACGCTCAACGCCGGGGAGACCACCGGGTTCGTCACCTACCGGGTGGGGCCGGATGTCAGCGTGCGCCTGGCTTACCTGCTGCAGGCCCGCCAGCTGGAGGGGAGCGTGCGTTACCGCTTCACCGAGTTCCTCTCCGGCGAGGTCGTCGGCAGGTCGGGAGGAGAGTACTGGGTGCGCCTGATCAGCAACCTCTAGCCGCCGCTGGCCTTGACGGCGGCGGCTACAATTGGAGTGTTTGACCGCCGGCTGCCAGGGGCGGCGGCGGAGGAAGGGGGGAGAGAGGTGAGGACGCGGCTGCATGGCATGCGGACGCTGCGGCGGGGCTGGTGGCTCGCCGGCGGGGGGTTCGTGCTGCTGCTGGTCGTGGCCGCGGTGTGGACGCTGTCCCGCGGTGGGGCGCCGGCCTTCGGGCAGAGCTTTGCCATCGGCATCGTGGACATGCAGCGGGCGCTGGACGCGCACCCGCGGCGGGCGGCCTCAGAGCGCGCGCTGCAGGAGTTCTTTGCGGCCAAGCAGCGGGAGTTCAGGGAGCGGTCCAAGGGGATGACGGCGGAGCAGCGGCAGCTGCTGGACCGGGAGCTGCAGCAGCAGGTGCTGGCGAAGCGCCAGGAGCTGCTCGGCGGCCTGGACCGGGAGATCCGCGCGGCGATCGAGGAGGTGGCCAGGGCGCAGGGCGTGGCCATTGTCCTGGAGCGCTCCGTGGTCCTCTTCGGCGGGGTGGATCTCACCGAGCAGGTGATCCAGAAGGTGAGCGGCAAGTAGCCGCATGCCCCGGCTTCTCCCCGCGCT
Source organism: Armatimonadota bacterium (assembly GCA_037446405.1). Classification (GTDB taxonomy): domain Bacteria; phylum Sysuimicrobiota; class Sysuimicrobiia; order Sysuimicrobiales; family Humicultoraceae; genus Humicultor. The sequence goes on from JBBIIQ010000186.1 coordinate 3,993, forward strand.
CCTGCTCCTGGCGGTCCTGGGGGCGGCCGGTTGCCGCACCCCCGGCGTGGACGATCCTGCGGCGCGAGTGGCCGCCCTC
>JBBIIQ010000187.1:0-4052 GCA_037446405.1 Armatimonadota bacterium
CGGCATTGTCCTGCGGGACGAGGAGACGCCGCGCCCCCAGCGCCCGCGCCAGCAGGGCCACCGCCAGGACTCCCGGCACCGGCCGCACCCGGCCGTCGAGGGCCAGCTCCCCCACGACGACGGCACCCTGCAGGGCGCCGGGACGGAGCTGCCCGGTGGCCAGCAGCAGCCCCAGGGCGATGGGCAGGTCGTAGGCCGCCCCCTCCTTGCGCACATCGGCGGGTGCCAGGTTCACCAGGATGCGCCGCGCGGGCACCTCGCGGTGCGAGTTCTTCACCGCCGCGCGCACCCGCTCTTTGGCGTCCTGTTCGCTGGCATCCGCCAGCCCGGCGATGGCGAAAGCGGGCAGCCCGGAGGAGACGTCGACCTCCACGTCCACCGGGACCGCGTCGACCCCCACCAGGGCGGCACTCTGCACGCGCGCCAGCATCTCTCCCGATGATATCGGCCGGCGCGCCTCGCTTTCAGGAGGAGGCGCCACACGAGGGACGCTGCAGGCGTCCGGCCTCCCGAAGGCGAACCTCAACCACAGACCCGCGTGAAAGGAGTGTTCCATGCACCTGCCTCTCCGGGGAGTTGCCCTGTGCGCCCTCGTCGCCGCCGGCCTGCTGGCCCTGCCCGTGACCGCCGCACCAACCGGTCCCACCTTCAAGGGTGACCCGCGGGCGGTGGCCGAGGTGCAGGCCGCCTTCCAGAAGTTCGCCGCCGCGCGGACCTGGCGCTCACGCATGACTTCCGGCGGCAGCACCACCACCACAGCCTTCGTGGCCCCGGACCGCTTTCACATGACCATCACCCAGGGCAACACGACCACGGAGATGTTCCTGATCGGCCGCGAGATGTGGATGAAGTCCGGCGGCACCTGCCAGAAACTGCCCGCGGCCGTTCCGGTAAAGACCCCCAAGGAGATGATCGAGCACGGCGACACGGAGATCACCATCACCGTGGCCAGAGGCGACGCCGAGACCGTCGAGGGCACCCCCACGCAGACCTACCTGCTGACGGTGGAGAGTCGCGGCACCACCGTACGGGAGAAACTCTATGTGGCCACCGCAAGCGGGCTGCCGCGGCGCCTGGAGATCCGGGGAACGCAGCCGACGACCATCGACTACTTCGACTTCGGCGCGCCGATCACCATCAACAGCCCGCCCTGCTGAGGGCACTGCCGCGGGCCGCGCTGCAGGGCCGCAGCGGCGCGTCCGGCTGGGCCGGCGCGCAGAGCGCCGCTTCCCCCTACGGCATCGCCCGCAGCGCCGCCTCCAGCTCGAAGAGGGACGTGATCACAGGACCGCTCCAGGCGGCTTCCTGCGGCTCGTCGTCGGCGCGCCGCAACCAGACGGCGCGCATGCCCACCGCCAGCGCCGGCAGCAGGTCCCGGGCCACGTGGTTGCCCACGACCACGATGTCGCCGGGGGGCGCGCCGGCGATCCGGCGCACAGCCTGGTAGAAGGCCGGATCGGGCTTGGCCGCCGCCACCTCCGCGGAGACCACCACGAAGGCGAAGAGGTCGGCCAACCCGGCGCGGTCCAGCTTCCTGCGCTGCACGGCGCCGATCCCGTTGGTGGCCACGCCCAGGCGGTAGCCCGCCGCCAGAGCGCGCAGTGCCTCCACGTCCTCATAGGGGACGACCAGCTCGTCGACGTAGCCGACGTAGCGCCGGTAGAGGCGCGCCGCCTCCTCCTCGGTCACCCCCAGGCCGGCGGCGACCGCGGCGGTCGCCTCCCGCGTCACCTCCTCCAGGTCCATCCGCCCCGTCCAGATGTCGCCGGCGCGCCCGTACCAGGCGCGATGCACGGCCTGCGCGAATGCCTCCCGGTCGACGGGGACGACGGCGGCCAGGCGCTGCACGGCCCCGCGCACGGCCGCCTGCCAGCGCACCAGCGTGTCGTCCAGGTCGAAGACGAGGACCTGGGGCGGCGCCTCCGGCACGTCAACGGGATTCACCAGGTGGTTGAGGGCCACCCCGCGGGTGACGATGTTGCGCCGACTGTCGCCGGGGGCCAGCGCGATGCCGTGGTCGCGCTCCAGGGCCTCCAGCGTCTCCGCCTCGATCAGCGTCACGTCAGGACCTCCTGCGGGCGTCTGCATGGAGCTTCTCCACTCCGCCTGCCGACCCTACCACTTCATCTACAGACCCCCACCACGTCGCCCTCCGACCGAACAGCATCACCCACCGGCCAAACCGCCCGCGTGACGCCAAGACTAGCTCCCGGCGCCCGTGGGCACAGCAGAGATGGGATCGGGTCGGGAGGGAGGGTTGTGGACGCCACGACGTCTGGGACGGAAGGCCGCGCGGGGCCGCAGGCGCGACCGGAGATCGCCTTCCTGCTGCTGGACGGCCTGCGGCGCACCCGACCTGGCGCCCCGGCGGAGACGGTCCTCTGCGCCCTGGGCCTGTCGCCCGAAGGGACGCCTTACCCGCTGGCCCTGCGGGTGGTCCCCCGCGAGGACGAGCGGGCCTGGCGGGCGGTGCTGCGGGACCTGCGGGCCGACGGCATCGGCCCCGAACTGCTGCTGGTCTGCTGTGACGGGCACCCGGCCCTGGTCAAGGCCATTCACGCCGCCTACCCCGAGATCCCCCTGCAGATCAGCGTCGCCCACCGGCTGCTGGCACTGAGCCGCAAGGTCGACGCGCGCTGGCGCGCCACCTGCCTGGCCGAGGCGCGGCGGATCTTTGCGGCGCCGCACCGCGCCGCGGCGGTCGCCCTCTTCCGCGAGTGGCACGCCCGCTGGCTGCGCCAGGGGGAGTTCGCCGTGCGCAGCCTGGAAGCGGACCTGGCCTCATGCCTCGCCTTCTACCGGTTTCCCCCCCACCTCTGGAGCCGGATCCGCACGGTCAACCTGGTAGAGCGGGTCTTCCGGGAAGCGCGGCGCCAGGCCCTTCCGGCGGTGCCGGCCGCCGACGAGGAGGAAGGCGCCGAGGCGGCGGCCGGAGCCGTCGCAGGCGAGGGCGCGCCTCTTTGGAACGACCGTCTGGCCTCCGCCTTCGCCGACTGGGACGTCGCGCCCGGGCCGGCCGCATCCGCCGCTCCCGCGGCCGGGATGGCGCCGGCCGCAGCCATGCTTCCTGCGCCGCCTGCGGCCCCGCCTCTGCCGGAAACCCTTCCAGCTCAGCGTCCTAAGCCACCTCTGCCGGAAACCCTTCCAGCTCAGCGTCCTGATCTACCTCTGCCCGCAGAGCCTCCGACGGAGGTGGGGCTGGCGCCTCCCTCGGAGCGGGCCGAGGACGCGGCCGCCGCACCCGTCGGACCCGCGATCCCCGACCTCTCCGCCGACGAGGGATTTGCGCGGTGGCTGCAGGCCGACGTGCGGCGACGGAGGCAGGTGAGGGTGGTTGCGGTCGCAACCTCGGCCGCCGGCCTGATCAGCGGCGTCCTCCTCTCCCTGGCCCGGTAGGGTCCCCGCGCCTGATAGAACGCCGGGACAAGCCGGGAGGAGGTCAAAGCGGTGCTTGACGGCCTCGAGGGATTCCACTTCTGGTGTGCGCAGGGCCGCGTGCCCATGCTGCCGGCGGCGGTCATCGGTCGGATCACGGGTGTCCGCCACCTGCATCACCTGCACGAGTGGGTCGTCCAGCGGGCCGTGCAAGAGCCCCTACGGGTGCGGCTGGCCAGGCCCGCCTCCCGCCATATCTTCCGCCATGCGCCTTCCGCCCCGTGTTCGCAACGTACCCCCGGAGAACGGGCACCACATCCGGACCGTCCGGGAGCTCCTCGGGCACAAGGACGTGAAGACCACGATGGACTACACGCACGTGCCGGACCGGGGCAGCAAGAGGGTGGGGAGCGCGATGGACGGGTTGCCGCGAAAGGCGGGGTGAGAGGAACCCGCGAGATGGGATTTTAGACTCACCGGCGGTGCAGTATAATGCGCGATAAGCAGGGTGCGCAGAATGGTGGAGGTGAGGACAGGTCGGGCAGTCGCGCGCGAAGGGGTCCGCAGGGCTATGTGTGTTAGGCTGCGCAGGCGGAGTGTTAGACTGGTCGGTCTAAACACGAGTTAGGCGACCAGGAAAGATGTCTCCGTGTGTCAGTAGTTTTTCAGAAGTCTCC
>JBBIIQ010000188.1:0-231 GCA_037446405.1 Armatimonadota bacterium
GGCAGGCGGGGTCGCCCGGACTGCCGCGGGCGCCGGGCGGGGGACGGCCACGGCCCTGGGCTTTGCCGCCGGCGGTGGGAGCTCCCCGGCCAGCTTCAGCCGCTTGCGCTTCTCGTCCCACCAGCGCTTGTACAGGCGGGCCAGGGATTCGAAGTGGTCGAACATGTCCGGCCACTCCAGTTCCCGGCGCATCCCCTGAATGATCGGCTCCACCTTGCCCCAGGGGACGGG
>JBBIIQ010000188.1:241-4031 GCA_037446405.1 Armatimonadota bacterium
GATGATCAGCGAAATGTTGCGCTGCCTCGGATTCAGCGGCACCGGCGGCGGCGCCGGCCACAGCCAGGCGAACAGCACCACGACGCTGAACAGGCAGCGGAACAGCGACAGCGTCAGCACGTCGCCGCCCTCGACCAGCACCCCCAGGGCGTCATAGAACTGGGCCACGCGGATCAGGTTGTTGAAACGGATGCTGCCTGGAGGGGCCTCGATGATGAACTGCTCGTAGTCCTGGAAGTCGAACTGGAAGACGATGTACTGCATCGCCTCCAGGCTGTGGGGAGCGTCAGCCATCTGCATGAGCCGAAGGAGTACCTCAACTTCCCCCGGCTTGATCTTCTTCAACTCGGCCTCACCTCGGGTCGCTCAGCCGCAGGCTGCCCTTTTAGACCCAAATTCGGGCTTCCGGCATGGTTTTCCTTGTGCGAACAGGTGTTGGTGGGTCTCGGCGGGTTTCGGACGACAACTGAGGTTTACCCCCCCGCATAACTACACTCTAACCGCCATTGAAATGGCTGTTTATGGCCATAAATGACAAGTTGACGCCGCCACGCCATCTCCAGAGGGCTGATATACTCGGGTCGCCGGGCGAGTGGCTCAGCGGCAGAGCGCCTCCCTTACACGGAGGAGGACGCAGGTTCAAATCCTGCCTCGCCCACCAGTGCGTCCGGTATCGGGAACACCACCTTATCCCACTCAGGACCTCCCCGGTGGGGCTTTCCCGGAACCGCACGGTCGCCAAGCATCCCCTTCGCCGTAAAAGGCGGACAGACCCAGGCCGGAGTTGGGCATAAACAGGTGGTTGAGGGCATACCGGAGAACCGGGATGATCCCGCTGCTCCCCGTCCTCCTGCAGGCACCTCCGCCTAAGCCGGAGTCGGAGCTGCAAAACGTCTTTTTCCTGCTCATCGTGGGGGTGGGGGCCGTCGCCTTCTTCCTCTGGCTCATCATGAGCCATTTCAGCCGGCCCCCGTAAGGCTATCGCCGGGGGGGAGCGCGCTGCGAGGAGGACCCCGCGGCCTGCTTCAGACCACCTCGCGCACGGCCTCCGGAGCCACCCGCTCCATCCGGGCGCCGAGCGCCCGGAGCTTCTCCACTAACCCCTCGTAGCCCCGGTCGAGGTTCTCCACGTTGGTGACCTCGCTGGTCCCCTGCGCGCTCAGGGCGGCGATGACGACGGCGGCGCCGCCGCGGATGTCCCGCGCCTCCACCGGGGCACCGGACAGCTCCTCCACCCCGTGAATGTGCACCGTGTCACCGTCCACGCGCATCTCCGCCCCCATGCGCCGCAGCTCCTCCACGTAGCCGAAGCGGGAGTCGTAGATCGTCTCCCGGATGGTGGAGGTGCCGCGGGCGCGGGTCAGCGCCGCGGCCAGCGGGGGGTGCAGGTCGGTGGCAAACCCCGGATAGGGCGCCGTGTCCACGTCGATGGCCTGCAGGTCGCCGCTCATGCGTACGCGCACACCGTCCGGCTCCACCACCGCCTCCGCGCCGGCCTCCTGCAGCTTGGTGAGCAGGGCCTGAAAGTGCTCGGGGATCAGCCCCTCCACCATGACGTCGCCGCGGGTGGCCACCCCGCAGAGGAGATAGGTGCCGGCCTCGATGCGGTCCGGGATGATGGCGTACTGGGCGCCGCGCAGCGCAGGGACGCCGCGGACGATCACGGTGTCCGTGCCGGCGCCGCGGATGCGGGCGCCCATGAGGTTGAGGAAGACCGCGGTGTCGACGACCTCGGGCTCCCGCGCGGCGTTCTGCAGCACGGTCACCCCGCGGGCGGTACTGGCCACCATCATCAGGTTGATGGTGGTGCCCACGCTGCTGCGGGGAACGTAGAACCGGGTCCCCCGGGCGCGCCGGGCGAATCCGGCCTTCATACAGCCGTGTTCCGTGGTCACCTCCGCCCCCAGGGCGGCGAACCCGCGCATGTGGAAGTCCACGGGACGGGTGCCGATGGAGCAGCCGCCCGGCAGCGGGACCTCCGCGCGGCCCATCCGCGCCAGCAGCAGCCCCGCGGTGTAGAAGGATGCGCGCATGCGCCGGCAGAGGTCATACGGCGGCGTGATCCGGTCCAGGCCCCGCGCGTCCACGATCATCCGGCTGCCGGCAAAGACGAAACGCACCCCCAGCTCCTCCAGGATGCCCTGCAGGGTGAGCACGTCCTGGCAGTGCGGCACGTTCTCCAGGACGGAGACATCCGGCGCCAGGCAGGCGGCAGCAATGATGGCCAGGGAGGAGTTCTTCGCGCCGGAGACCTTCACGGCCCCGCGCAGGGGCCGACCGCCGGTGATGACAATCCGTTCCACGCCTGCCTCCTCGGATGCGCTGCGTCGCTGCCGTGTCGCTGTGTAGGCTACGGCTGCAGCTTGGTCTGGACGTAGGTGCGCACCAGTTCCTCTAACAAGACCAGCCGGTCGACCTGCCGGATCACCGTCCGCGCGTCCCGGTGACTCGTGATGTAGGTCGGGTCCCCCGAAAGGAGGTAGCCGACGATCTGATCCACGGGACTGTATCCCTTCTCCGCCAGGGCCTGATAGGCGTAGCGAAAGACCTCCTGCGGGTCCCGGACCGGAGGCGGGCCCAGGCGGAAGACCCCTGTGTGCTCGTGTTCGCCCATGGCTCCACCTCGCGTCATCGTGTCTCTGCCCAGAACGCCTGCCCTCTACACGCGGCCGCCCCCCTGGCAGGACGGGCAAAACACCGTCGCCCGCCCCGCCAGGCGCATCCTGGCCAGGCTGTGGGCACAACGCGGGCAGGGAGCCCCCGCCTGCCGCACGGGGAGCAGGATCCCGCCGGGGTCGCCCGTGCGGGCCAGCCCGAGCACAGCCTGCCGCAGGACGTGCCGCATCGCCAGGTAGAGCCGCCGCACCTCCCCCGGCCTGAGGGACTCCACCCGTCGCCCCGGATGCAGCCTGGCCTGAAAGAGGATCTCGTCCGCGTACAGATTCCCGATGCCGGCCACGACCTCCTGGCGCAGCAGGAGCGCCTTGAGCCCGCCGCGGCGGCTGCGCACTGCGGCCCGGAAACGCTCCAGGGTAAAGGCTCTCCCCAGCGGCTCTGCGCCCAGGCGCTGCAAGGCCCGGACGACTGGGAGCGCGCTTTGCGGCAGAAGGTCCATGTGGCCGAAGCGGCGCTGGTCCAGGAACCGCAGGTCGACCCCGTCCAGGCCGAGGACCAGCCGGGTATGAGGATGCAGCGGCCGGCGCCGGGGGACGACCACCAGGTCCCCGGTCATGCGCAGGTGGACGGCCAGGAACAGGCCTCGGTCCAGCCGCACCAGCAGGTACTTTCCCCTCCGGCCGACCCCCCGGACGGTCCGGCCGCGGAGGGCGCGGGCGAAGCGATCCGGCCGGGGAGAGCGGACCATCGCCGGGGCGAGAACCCGCACGCGCCGGATGGTCCGCCCCAGGAGACGGCGGCGCAGATCTCGGACCAGCGTCTCAACCTCGGGGAGTTCAGGCACCGCCGCCGGCCACCTCGGCCCGGTAGACGGCCACGACCCCGCGGGCCAGGTTGCGGTAGGACCCGTTGACGAAGCCGGCCTCCCGCAGCAGCCGCAGCATCGCCTCCTGGTCGAGCCAGTGGCGCACGGAGACCGGAAGGTACCAGTACGCATCGGGGTGGCCGGAGACGAGGCGCCCCAGCCAGGCCAGCACCGTGAAGGAGTAGAAATCGTAGAGCGCGCGCAGCAGCGGGTTGGGCACGCGGGCGAACTCCAGGACGGCCAGCCGGCCCCGGGGCCGCAGCACCCGGCGGATCTGCGTCTGCCCGGCCCGGCAGCGCACCCGGGTCA
>JBBIIQ010000189.1:0-4006 GCA_037446405.1 Armatimonadota bacterium
CGTAACAAGGTAGCCGTACGGGAACGTGCGGCTGGATCACCTCCTTTCTAAGGAGAACGACCCGGTGCGGTCGGGGATCGGTGCCGAGCGCGTCGGGCGCGGCTTCCTTACCACTATGGGGTTGTCAAGGGCAGCAGGGCCCGGTCTCTCGACCGGGCCCTCGCTGTTCTGGGAGCTCGACACGCTGCCCCCGGGGCCCTTCGCGTCCCGGCAGGCCCCCCTGAATTCTCCGGCCGGCCGGCCGATAATCTCCGGAAATGGCCACGGCTAGCCCTATGGCGGACGGGCAGATCCTTCGCGAGGTGGCAGCGGCTCCCGCTGAAGCCTGTGCGGCGTACCTCTGCGGGGCGGCGCACGACGGGACCGTCAGCCGACGCCACCGCACCCTGCGCATCTCCCAGGCCGTGCCGGGGTGGCTGGAGGTGCTCCAGGCGGCGCTACGTCGCCTGGGCTCACGGGGGTGGATCGACAAAGAGGGCGCCTCCCGGTCGGTGTGGGTGCTGGAGACGTCGTGGCGGGCTGTCGCGCGCTGGCCCGATCCGGACGCACCGCTCGAAGAGGTGACAGCCTACGTCCGCGGCTATTTCGACGCCGAAGGCGGCCTGCCCCAGCAGCGGACCAGTCGTTTCTACGTCCAGTTCGCGCAGAAGGACCGAGTAGACCTTCAGCATCTGCAGGGCTGCCTTGAGCGCCTTGGTGTCAAGTGCGGGCGGATGCACAATCCCAGCGTTCGGGTCGCGCCGGACTACTGGCGTTTCTACATCGGCGCCGCCTCGCACGATACCTTTGCCCGGATGGTGAGTTCCTGGCACCCGATCAAGCGTCGTCTGCTCGAATCGAAAGGGGCGCTGAGAGATCGCTCCCAAGACGGTCGTTGGAGTCGGGAAACCCCGGAGACCAGCCGTCGCCCTGAGGACCTCGCCACTGCTGTGAATCAGAGCGGAAAGGGCTGTCCTGGAGAATTGCCGCAGGAGTAGCCCGGATCGAGCCCGGTGCTTCCGCCGGCTCCTCGTGCGTCTCCCCGGGAGACGGGATGGTTTAGGGCTGTCAAGGCCGGGTCATGACTGACCCTCGCCGCCGGTTTAGAACAGATGATATGACGATATGAGGTCGGGCCTCCCCTCCCTGCTCAACGAGTCATAGACTCGTGAGAAACAGACGAGCTTGGGAGAAAGGAGGCCGCAATGGCACTGTACGTCGGCATGGACGTCCATCGCAAGCGAAGCCAGGTCGCGATCCTCGACCACCGCGGCGAAGAGCTGCTGAACCGCAACGTCATCAATGACCCGGCAGCGCTCCTGCCGATCTTGGGCAAGCTGCCGTCCGGGACGCCCGTCGCATTTGAAGCCACCTACGGGTGGGCCTGGCTCGTCGACCTCTTGAGCGAGCTTGAGCTTGACCCCCATCTCGCTCACCCCAAGAACTGTCACCTGACCTGCAGCGGGGCATGGAACAACTGGCCCGGGCGTGGGCGGACTACGCCAGCGGCGCACGCAGCGAACCCCAGCCGTTAGGTGTGGTGGTCTGAGCTCCCAGCACACGGTCCGCTGAGCCCCGGTGAGGATATGCGCCGGGATCTCCCACTCCGCCCTACAGCAGGCGACGGCAGAAGAGGTCATCTGGTGCGCAAGGAGTTCCTGGCCGCATTGAAGGCGAAGTAGTCTCCGTGGTCTTCGACCCTGCGGTCCGTCCCGCGTCCCCCGCGATCTCCCGCGTCGTCCTGGGGCTCGCCAACTGCTACCTGGTCCGCGGCGCGGGGGCCGTCGTCATCGACCCGGGACTCTGGGGCGGACGGGTGCTGCGGCGCCTGCTGCGCCGCACCGGCATCCGGCCTGCCGAGGTCCGTCTGATCCTGCTCACGCATGGCCACATCGACCACGTCGGCTCCGCTGCCGACCTGCGGCGGCTGACGGGGGCGCCGGTGGCCGCCCACCGCCTGGAGCAGGGGTGGCTGGAGTCCGGGTTCGTCGCCGTCCCCGGCGGCGTCACCCCCTGGGGGCGGGTGCTGGCCGCCGCCATGCGGCCCGTCGCCGCGCGGTTGCGCTTCCCGCCGGTCCGGGCGGATATCCTCCTGGACGACATGCCGGCTTCCCTGGCCGGGTACGGCCTGCCCGGGCAGGTCATCTTCACGCCCGGGCACAGTCCCGGCTCCGTCAGCATCGTCCTCGACTCGGGCGAGGCCTTTGTCGGCGACATGGCCATCGGCGGCTCGGCGTTCCGCCCGCGGCCCGGCATGCCGGTCCTGGCCGACGACCCCCAGGCCCTGCGGCGGAGCTGGGAGCGGGTCATCGCTGCCGGCGCCACCATGATCTATTCAGGCCACGGCCGGCCGTTTCCCGTGGAGCGGTTGCGGCGGGCCCTGTCCACAGCCTGATCCCTGTGCGGCCGGATGCGCCGCAGGGATCCCCAGGAGGACACGCGATGGCGCAGAGGCCCTTTCAGGACTACTACCCCGATGACCTGGCCTGGTGCTACGGATGCGGCCGGCTCAACGCGCACGGGCACCAGTTGAAGAGCTACTGGGACGGGGAGGAGACGGTGGCGGTCTTCCACCCCCAGCCTTACCACATCGCCATCCCCGGGTACGTCTACGGGGGGCTGATCGCCTCCCTCATCGACTGCCACGGCACTGGTACTGCTGCCGCTGCGGCCCACCGGGCCGCAGGACGGGAGATGGGCAGCGCGCCGGCGCTGCGCTTTGTCACCGCGTCCCTGCACGTCGACTACATCCGCCCCACCCCGCTGGGCGTGCCGCTGGAGGTGCGGGCGCGGGTGAAGGCGATGGAAGGGCGGAAGGTGGTTGTCGCGGCCACCGTCTCCGCCGGGGGGAAGGTCACCGCCCGCGGCGAGGTGGTGGCAGTGCTGATGCCCGAGCACATGCGGCCGAGGGGCGGCACACCACCAACGCAGGTCCCCCAAACCCCGCCGCACCCTCCCCGGCGCGCCTAGGCCACTTCCCCCCTGGGTATAAGTCCCGGTTGGACCCGCACCCCGGCGCCCCCCGGCCTCGGGCGTCGCGACACGATACGCGGCATGGACATCTCAGCGCGTCCGGACGCTTCACTCGCCGACCTCTACCGGCAGGCCCGTGCCCTGGCCTCCGCCGACACCGCCCAGCCGGAAGAGGCGTCGAGCTTCTCCGAGATGAGCGCGGCCGCATTCGCCGACATCGCTGGATCAGCACAGGGCAGCGCCGCCGGACCGGAGGGGCGACGCCGCGACCAGGTGCGGCGGGCCGCGATCGCCGCCCTACGGCACCAGGCGATGCTGCTGCGGCGGGCCTGGGTGGAGGGGAACGGTCCGTCCGCCGACGGTGCCGCCGAGGTGCAGGCGTTCCTGGCGCAGGCCACCGCGCTGGCGGAAGCCGCCCTCGCCCTGCACCGCGAGGGCGATGCCGGGCGGAGGGAGACGGAATACGTTGTCCGCTTCCTGCGGGCCACGGCGGCAATCGCCGCCACGCCGGCGCGACGGTCGCAGCCGGGGGCGGAGGCTGTGGCTGTCCGCGTGGCGGAAGCCGCAGGCGGGACGCCGCGGGAAACGCAGCCGGCAGGGCCCCAGACGGGTCCGGCCCCTTCCCCTGAGATCGTGGTGGTGGGACTGCCCCCTGAGCCGCAGCCGGAGGAGCCCCTCGCCCCTTCAAAGGAACCCCCTGCCCTTGAAAGGGAGCCTCCGGCCCTTACAGAGGTGCCTCCGGCCCAGGGGGGCGCAGCGCCGCCATCTCCTCGCCGTCCGACCGGAGCCGTGCGTCGCCTGCAGCCTCGCCTGGTGGGAGCCCTGGCGGCCATCGCTGTGATCGGATTCGCCGCAGGCGTGGTGACGGTGCCTCGCCTGCGCAGCACCCCCCGGCAGGTGGACAGACCGATCCTGCTCTCCCCGCCGGCTGTGGCAGTATCGCCGCGTCCCGGCGGGACGCCGGCGGCGTCCTCTGCTCGCCTCGGGCCGCGGGCAGGGCCCGTCCCCTCCGCCGTCCCGGCGGCCACATCGCCCTCGGCGCCGCCTCCCCCTG
>JBBIIQ010000190.1:0-3961 GCA_037446405.1 Armatimonadota bacterium
CGCCCACGTCATGGCCGTGGCGCCCTGCCGCAGGGCGCCGCGGACGAAGCCATAACCCACCGTGCCCGCGCGGCCGTGGCGCTCGAAGACAGCCGCCAGGCAGAGGCCCGAGGGCTCCCAGTCGATGACCCCGGACCTGACGGCGAGGCGGGCCGTCCCCGTCGCCGTATAGGTCGTCGCCGGGTGCATCTCCATGACGCGGACCGTCACCGCGGACCCCGGGGCCGACACACGGAAGGCCTCGGGTGGAGGCGCGGAAATGCGCACGGTCTGGCGTGAGGCCGCAGGAGGGCTGTAGCGAGGCAGGGGCGCGGTGAGTTCCCCACCGGCGGCGACCAGCGTCCCGGCGTGGAAGACGACCTCCGCGCGGAACTCTTCCAGGGACGGCGTCAGCACCAGATGCGCCAGCCGTCCCGGTGCGATCGCCCCGCGGTCCTCCAGCCCCATCCGCCGCGCTGGCGCCAGGGTCGCGGCGCGGACGGCTTCCACGGGATCCAGTCCCCGGGCGACGGCCACGCGCAGCACCTGGTCCAGGTGTCCCGCAGCCGCCAGGTCGTCGGGCATGACGTCGTCGGTGACCAGGCAGAGGTTCAGGCTGCGGGCATGGGCCGCCGCCGCACGGATCGTCTCCGGGGTGAGGCTCTTCATCTGGAGCTGCAGGGTAACGCCGCTGCGCAGCCGCTCCACCGCCAGCTCCGGGGTGACCAGCGTGTGGTCGGAAGTGACGCCGGCGGCGACGTAGGCGGCCAGGTCGCGCCCGCTGAGGTTGGGCGCGTGACCCTCCACCAGCGCGCCGCGGCGGAGGGCCTCCGCCAGCACCTCCACCGCACGTCCTTCCTGCGCCAGGACGGCGTGGAAGTCCATCACCTCGCCCAGGGCCAGGACGTCCTCCCGCGCCAGCAACGCGTCCACCGCGTCGGGCCCCAGCTCTGCGCCCCCGGTCTCCAGCGCGGTGGCCGGCACACACGACGGCGCCTGCAGGAAGACGTCCAGCGGCAGGCCGCGGGAGGCCTCGGCCATCAGCTCGATGCCCGCAGCGCCCATGACGTTGGCGATCTCGTGCGGGTCGGCGATCACCGTGAGCACGCCGCGAGGCACGACGGCGGCGGCGAAGGCAGGCGGGAGGACCATGGTGCTTTCGATATGCAGGTGGCTGTCAACAAGGCCTGGCACCGCGTACCGCCCCTCGCCGTCCACCACCTCCGCCGCCGGTACCGCTGCATCGCCCGGTCCCAGGACGGCGGCCACGATCCCCGCAGCGACGGCGACCTGCGCCGGGTAGACCTCCCCGGTGAAGGTGTTCACCAGCCGCACGTTGGTCAGCACCAGGTCCGCCGGCGCCCGTCCCTGCGCCACGTCTACGGCCCTGCGGCGACGGGCTGGGTCGAGACGCGCCATCGGGTCCTCCGTCCCCGCAGCGTCCTTCAGGAGCTGCCGTGATAGGTCCAGGATCGATTGTCGACCATGGCCAACATCCATACTACTTCCCCTGCGCGCCGGGGACACGCGATGGCCCTGATAGGCCGGCTTACCTGACCGATAGGACTTCGGGTGATACAATGGGGCAGTACGGGAGCGACCGATGCTCGACGCGCGCGTGAGCAGACTGGAGGGCGCCCTGGAGCGGCTGGCCGAGGCCCAGGCGCGGACCCAGGAACAGCTGCAGGCGCTGGCGGCCAGCGTCGACCAGCTCGCCCTGCGCATGGACGAGCTCACCCAACGGGTGGACCAGCTGGCCCTGCGCATGGACGAGCTCACCCAACGGGTCGACCAGCTCGCCCAGCGGGTGGACCGTCTGGCCGACGTGACAGCGGGGATGCGGGGAGAGCTGCTGGAGCTGCGCTACCGGGAACACGCCCCGAGCTACTTTCAGCACATCCTCCGGCGGATCCGCCTCCTGCCTCGGGAGGCCCTGGAGGCGCTTGCCGACGATGCAGAGCAGCAGGGGCGACTCACCGCCGAGGAGCACCGGCAGCTCGTGCGGGCCGACGTGGTCGTCCAGGGCCGGGTGCGTGACCGCCCCACCGAGGAGGCCTACCTGCTGGCGGAGGTCTCCTCGATCGTGGACTCCCGGGACGTGGAGCGGGTGGCCCACCGGGCGTCGCTGCTGCACCGCATCACCGGCGCGACCGTCATTGCAGCCGTCGCCGGGATGGGGATGACGCCGGAGGCCGATCGGGTCGCCCGGCAGAGCGGTGTCCGGCCGGTCGTCTCCGCCCCGGAGCAGGACCCCAGCATCTGACGCGCCGGCCCGGCCTCCGTCTCAGCCGCCGTCCCCGCCCCCGTCCAGGTAGCCCTCCGCGCGCAGGTAGCTGAGGACGCGCTCCGCCGACTCCTCGGGGCTCAAGACACTGGTGTCCACCACCACCTCGGGCCGCTCCGGCGGCTCAGAGGGGTCGTCCACGCCCGTGAAGCCCGTGAGCAGCCCCGCCCGCGCCTTGGCGTACAGCCCCTTGCGGTCCCGCGCTTCGCAGACCTCCAGCGGGGTGGCCACGTACACTTCGACGAACCCCCCGTACTGGCTGATGAGCTGCCGGATCTCCTTGCGCGTCGCCCGGTACGGGGCGATGGGGGCGCAGATGGCCACGCCGCGGTGCTTGGTGATCTCGCTGGCGACGAAGGCGATACGGCGCACGTTGGTGTCCCGGTCCTGACGCGAGAAGCCCAGCTCGCTGCTGAGGTGCTTGCGGACGATGTCCCGTCCAGCAGCGTCACGGGCCGGGTGCCGATCTCCGTCAGCTTCGCCACAGGATCTGGGCGACGGTGGACGTGCCCGACGACGGCAGGCCCGTGAAGAAGACGGTGAACCCTTGCTGCGCCCGCGGCGGATGGGTGAGCCGGAGCTGGGCGATCACCTCCGGGTAGGAGAACTACTCCGGCACGGGGCGGCCTTCCCGCAGCAGGCGCCGCAGCTCGGAGCCTGAGAGGGTGAGGATGCGGCTCCCGGCCGGGACGCGGCTGCGCTCCTCGTACGCCCCCCGGTCGGCCACGTAGACCATCTCCTGGAAGGGGAGGATCTCGATGCCCAGCTCCGGCTCGTACTGCTTCGCCAGGCGCTGCGCCTCCTCGGGGTCGTAGAAGGGCTCGCCGTTCTCGCTCCCGCGCGGTCCGGCGTGATCGCGGCCGACGATGAAGTGGGTGCAGCCGAGTTACGGCGGATGATGGCGTGCCACAGAGCCTCGCGGGGGCCGGCCATGCGCATGGCCCGCGGCCGCAGGCGGGGCAGCCCACCCCCCGCGGGTAGCGCACCCGCACCCCCTGGTAGCAGCGCACCCGCACGCAGTAGTCCAGGCCCCGTGGGGCAGGTGGTGCGCCTGCGCACGGAGACGCCGTTGATTTCGTCCCCTACTCATGCGACCGAACACAACTCGGTCCGGACCGAGTTGTGTTCGGTATCCCCGGGGACAGCGTTATCGTCGGTCTCCGGGCGAAGGCCGGCCGGGCCCCGCTGATCCGACCGGTGCAGACTACGGCCTCCCTGACGAGGAGATCACGATGGCGCCGACCTGCGCAGCGGCTTCCCGAGCAGAGGGGTGAATGACGAATCCGAACAGCACCGTCACGGGACGGCCTGGGAGCTGGCCGGCCAGGCGCGCGGCCTGGCGGGCGGCCAGTTCCACGTCGCGGCCGTAGATGCGGCTGCGCACTTCCCCGACCACGGCCACCGCCTCCCCGTCGCGCCGGCCCTCCCCGTAGAGGTCGACCTCCACCTCCTGGCCGTCCACCGTGAAGAAGCGCCGGTCCATGACCCCGACGCTGATGCCGTAGTGTTGCGCCAGGTAGGCAGGGGTCACCTCCCGCGCGAGATCCTCCAGGGTGAAGCCGATGGTCTCCGCGAGGCGGGCGACCTGCCGGGCCAGGTCATCCATCCGCTCCACCAGCGTGCGAACGGTTTCCTCGGTTCGAGCCTGGGCCTCCGCCAGACGGTCCAGCCGCTCCTCCGTCCGGGCCTGGGCCTCCG
>JBBIIQ010000191.1:0-3866 GCA_037446405.1 Armatimonadota bacterium
TGGCTCCACGGCGGCCTCCCTCGCGGCAGGCGGCGGGGGCGCGGCCGGAGCTTCGGCGGGCGGGGGGGAGGCGATCTTGCGGATGGAGATGATCCGCTCCCCCGTCGGCGTCTTCACGTCGGCCCGCGGAGGAGCGGCGGCCGGAGGCGGCTCCCGGCCGGCGGCTGCCTGCTCCCGCACGCGGCGCACCGTGGCCTCGTCCAGGGAGGAGGAATGGCTCTTCGCCGGAACCTTCATCCGGCGCAGCAGTGCCATGACCTCCTTGCTGCTCAGGCCCAGCTCCTTGGCCAGCTCGTAGACGCGCATGCCCTATCCCCTTGCCCTGCCCGCGGGCAGGCGAATGATCTTGGGTGCGGGTGGTACAGGCCGCTGCAGCAGCGCCCTCAGCTCCTCGCCGATATGCTGCGGGATCTCCACCTCCAGCGCCTGCTGCAGGCGCCGCTCGCGCAGGGCCAGCTCCACGCAGGCGGCGCGGGGGTCGACGTAGGCACCGCGCCCCGCGGCCTTGCCCGTGGGGTCCAGCCGCACCTCACCGGCGGGCGTGCGCACGACGCGCACCATCTCCCGTTTCGGCCGCGTCTCGCGGCAGGCCACACACATCCGCTGGGGCACCCGGCGTACTCGCGGCATGGTCCCGCCCGCCACCGCCGCTACCCGGCGGCCTCCCGGGTCACCTCCTGCACCGGCCCGTCAATGCTGCCACCCCCCTCCCCGGCGGGAGTCTCCGCCGGGGCCTGCGGAGCGGCCACAGGTTCCCCGACCGTCGCGCTCGCCAGCGGCTCCCCGGCAGGCGTCCCCGCCCCCAGCTCCTCAGGCGGCAGGTCGATGAAGATCTTCTGCGCCTCCAGCTCCTTCAGCTGGGTTTCGCTCTTGATGTCGATGCGCCACCCGGTGAGCTTGGCGGCCAGGCGGGCGTTCTGCCCCTCCCGCCCGATGGCCAGGGAGAGCTGGTGGTCGGGGACGATCACCTGCGCCGTCCTGGTCTCCTCGGTGACGTCCACGCGCACGACCTTGGCCGGGCTGAGCGCCGCGGCGACGAAGAGGGCGGCATCGGCGTTCCAGGGAATGATGTCGATCTTCTCCCCGCGCAGCTCGTCCACGACGGCCTGCACCCGCGAGCCCTTGGGGCCGACACAGGCCCCCACCGGGTCCACGTTCTTGTCCCGTGAGGCCACGGCGATTTTGCTGCGTGCCCCGGCCTCGCGGGCGATGGCCTTGATCTCCACGATGCCCTCGTAGATCTCCGGGACCTCCAGCTCGAAGAGCCGCTTCAGCAGGCCGGGGTGCGTGCGCGAGACGACGATCTGCGGTCCCCGCGTCCCCTGCCGCACCTCGACCACGTAGGCCTTGACCCGCTCCCCCTGGCGGTAGGATTCCCGGGGGATCTGCTCCGGCGGCGGCAGAACCGCCTCAATCCGCCCCAGGTCCAGGTAGACGTTCTTCCGCTCGATGCGGTGCACGTTTCCGGTGACGATGTCGCCCTCCCGGTCGCGGAACTCCTTGTAGACCAGCTCCCGCTCCGCCTCCCGCAACCGCTGCACCCAGACCTGCTTGGCCGTCTGCGCGGCGATCCGCCCGAAGTCCCGTGGCGTCACCTCCAGCTCCACCATGTCTCCCACCGCTGCGGTGGCGTCGTACTGCTGCACCTCCGCCAGGGCGATCTCGTTGGCCGGGTCCACCACCTCCTGCACCACGGTGCGCACCTGGTAGACGCGCATGTCGCCGGTCGTGCGGTCGATCTCGATGCGCACGTTCTGGGCGGCGCCGCCGAAGTTCTTCTTGTACGCCGAGAGCAGCGCGGCTTCCAGGGCCTCGAACATCACATCCTTCCCGATGCCCTTCTCTTCCTCCAGCTGCTGCAGGGCGCGAATCAGCTCCGCATTCATGGTCCGGCCGTGCCTCCTCCAGCCAGGTCGCGTTTCAGGGTCTCCTCGTCGACGATCAGCCGCGCCCGGGTCACCTGCTGGCGCGGCAGCCCCACCTCGCGCCCGCCTACCGCCAGGCGGACGATCCCGCCTTCCAACCCCAGCAGCCGGCCCCTGAAGTGCCGCTGGTTCTCCACGGGGGCGAAGGTCCACACCTCGACCTGGCGGCCGGCGAAGCGGATGAAGTCCTGGTCCTTCTTCAGCGGCCGGTCCAGACCGGGCGAGCTCACCTCCAGGGTGTAGGCGTGCGGGATCGGGTCCCGCAGGTCCAGCTGGCGAGAGAGCATCTCGGAGACGCGGGCCAGCTCATCGACCGTCACGCCCGGCGCGCCCTCCTGCGGCGGCTCCACCACTACCCGCAGGACGCTGCGGCTGCCCTCTCCCAGCAGCTCGACGTCGGCCACGACGAGCCCGAACCGCCGGGCGATGGGCTGCGCGATCTCCTCCACCTGGGCCACCACCGACCGCCGCTGCACCGTCATCTCCTGCTCAAAAAAAAGAGCGGGCCGTGACCCACTCCCCCGAGCGACAGGCGACCCGGCATCTCTCCGGGCCCTTGCCTCGTCCGCACTATACCACGCAGCGAGGCCGCTGGCAAGCGCACTCGCGGGGCGCCGCCGCCTGCGGGCGGGCCGCACCCTCTGGCCGCCCCGCCCACGCCCGTGCACGTCCTGCCTACGGATAGAGGCGGGTGAGCAACCGGGGAAAGGGGATGGCTTCCCGAATGTGCTCCAACCCGCAGATCCAGGCCACGGTGCGCTCGATGCCCAACCCGAACCCTGAGTGGGGCACCGTGCCGTAGCGGCGCAGGTCGAGATACCAGCGGTAGACGTGGCGCGGCAGACCGTACTCCTCCAGCCGGCGTTCCAGCAGGACCGGGTCGTGGATGCGCTGTCCGCCGCCGATGATCTCCCCGTAGCCTTCGGGTGCCAGCAGGTCTGCGGCCAGCACCACCTCCGGCCGCTGCGGGTCGGGCTGCATGTAAAAGGCCTTGCACGCCGCCGGATAGCGGTGCACGAAGACGGGCCGGTCGAAGTGAGAGGAGATCACCGTCTCCTCGTCGCCGCCGAAGTCCTCCCCCCAGGAGATGGGCTTGCCGGCGCGCTCCAGGACGGCCAGCGCCTCATCGTAGGAGATGCGCGGGAAAGGGGGGCGGACCCGGCGCAGCGGCTCCAGGTCGCGCTGCAGCAGGGCCAGGTCCCGCTGCCGGGTCTGCAGGACCTGCTGCACGACGGCGCTGACCAGCTCTTCCGCCAGCGTCATGGCGCCCTCCAGGTCCAGGAAGGCGACCTCCGGCTCCAGCATCCAGAATTCGGCGAGGTGGCGGCGCGTCTTGCTCTTCTCCGCCCGGAAGGTGGGCCCGTAACAGTAGACGCGGCCGAAGGCCATGGCGGCGGCCTCGTTGTACAGTTGCCCCGACTGGGTAAGGAAGGCCTTCCCCAGGTCGAAGTACGCCGTCTCGAAGAGCGTCGTCGTCCCCTCCACCGCCGCGGGCGTGAGGATAGGCGCGTCCACCCGGAGGAACCCCTGCGCGTCCAGGTAGCCCGTGGCGGCGCGGATCACCTCCGCGCGCACCCGTATGATGGCGTGCTGCCGCTGGCTGCGCAGCCAGAGGTGGCGGTGGTCCATGAGGAACTCCACGCCGTGCTCCTTGGGGGTAATGGGGTAGGGGGCCCTCCGCACCTCCACGCCGTGCCCCGCCCGGCCCCGGCCGCCGGGCGCCGCTTCCTGCAGGACGGTGAGGGTGCGCACGTTCAGCTCGACACCGCCCGGGGCGCGCCGCTCCGCGCGCACCGTCCCGCTGAGGATCAGGCTGGATTCCTGGGGCAGGTGGTCGGCGCGGGCGAAGGTGGCCGCATCGACCTCCCGCGCGTTGACCACCGCCTGCACGATGCCGCTGCCGTCCCGTACCAGGAGGAAGTGGATCCCCCCACTGCTGCG
>JBBIIQ010000192.1:0-3857 GCA_037446405.1 Armatimonadota bacterium
CGCCGGGGGCGACGGCGACCACCGTGCCGCAGAACTCGTGGCCGACCACCCGCGGGGGACGGATGCGGGAGGCGGCCCACTCGTTCCAGCGGTAGATGTGCAGGTCGGTGCCGCAGATCCCTCCCGCCGCCACCCGCACCAGCACCTCTCCCGCCTGCGGTGTCGGCACCGGGAGAGTGGTCAGGACCAGCCCCGGCCCCGGCCCCGGCTTGACCAGCGCGCGCATCCTGCTGGGGAGGGTCGGCGGCCGGACGGGGAGGAGGACGGGCTGGGGAGCGGCCGGCCGCGCCACCGCTAGCCGACCCCGGGACGCGCCGCGTGGGAGGTGCTAGACATGCTCCTGACGTCGGGCGGGCCCGCCCACCCCGGTGAAGCTCCGGTAGTCCCGCAGGGTGTAGCATACCCCTTCCGGCAGGGTGTCCACCACGCGGGCGATGACGCGCATGGTCAGCTCCACTGCGGTCTTCTTGTCGGCGACGGCGGAATCCTCGGTGAGGATGGTGTTCAGGTCGTAGCAGTGGCAGGCGCGGTGCAGGATGCGGAAGAGCTCAAACTCCTCGGCCAGCGTCTCCGGGACGTCGTCCCTGGCGGCGAAGGTCCGGGCCAGCGCCTCCACACCGGAGTGCTTCCCCTCCCGGGCCTCCGTCTCCCGCTCCAGCGCCGCCACGTAGGCCTGCTCGTCCCGGTCGTCCACGGCGCGGTAGGCGTTGTAGGCGATCTCCCGCCGGCGCTCCGGGGTCTCACCCACGAGCAGCCGGCCGAGGAAGCGCGGCCAGGGGAGGTGCTCCAGCACCGTGGGGTCGCTGCGGTCGCGCTTGAGGAGGATGACCGCGGCCAGCCGCACAGGCTGCATGGGGTTGGTGACGACGCGTTCCGGATGCAGGACCCCGGTGATGTCCAGCATGGCCCGGGCGTTGTCGAAGGCGATCATGCGGGCCAGGGCCAGGCGGAGCTGCGTCGGGTCCATGGCCCGCAGGGCGGAGGCGTCGGGTCCCGGGGCGCTGCGGATGGCTGCCATCAGATCGTCCAGCAGCGGGGCCGCCTCCTCCAGGTACGCCGGCGTCACGTCGGGGACGTTCTCCATCTTCGAGCGCAGCATGCGGGCGGCGGCCAGGGGGAAGTTCTCCACCAGGTTCGTCCGCAGGTAGAAGACCTTCTCCGAGGTGAAGGCGTAGGCGGTGAGGGGCGCCTCCAGGTCCAGGTCCCGCAGCGCCACCGTCACCGAGCGGTTCTCCAGGTCGAGGCCGTGCACCACGCCTTCCCCGCTCCGGGGGGAGCCTTCCAGCCAGCGGAAGACCCGGTAGCCGCGCACCTCGCCGCCGGGGAAGGTGACGCGCACCGGGTGCACGCGCCGCCCGTCCCGCGTGCGGTAGGTGTAGCGGATGTACACCCAGTCGTCGGAGTGGAAGCGGGTGCGCGGGTAGGCCATCAGGCCGTAGGAGGAGGTGGACTTGCCGGTGCCCGTCGGGGCGATGTAGAGGACGCCCCGGCCGTCCTTCTCCACGCATGCGCCGTGGACGGAGTGGATGCCGTGCTCCTCGGCCAGGACCCGGCCGACGGCGCCCAGCACCCACGACTTCAACTGGCCGTAGTAGGCGGTGTTGAAGAAGACGATGGTGTTGGTCCGCCGGCTGTAGTAGGCGGCCTCCGGCTGCCCGGAGACCCGGCCCATGGCGTAGACCGTCACCTGCGGCTCCGCGGGTGGATCCATCCCGGTGACCGCCTGCCACTCCAGCGGGCTGTACCAGTTGTCCACCCAGAAGTCGTAGAGGTGCGGCGAATTGGTGGTGGCACGCACGCGCACACCGTGGATGACCACGTCGTGGACGAACGCCGGCTCACCGTCGCCTCTGGCGCGCAGGTGCGCCTGCGCCGCGGCCACCAGCTCGTCGCGCCGCCGGGGGGAGCGGTCCAGGTTCTTGTCGTGCACGGCGGTGCGGCCCCTGGTGCGGGTGATGGTGTTGCCCGCGCCGAGAGGAGTGCCGGGCCATTCGATGGCGTCGGCGGTGGGCGCGGGCGGGAACGTGTACGGCTGGCTCACAGAGGACCTCCTGTGTTACCCTGACGTTACTTCGCCGTGACAGAGGCGCGACGTGCGCGGTGGACGATTGGACACCGGGAGCCATCACCGGACGGTCCCGGGCGAACGTCACCTGCACTATGGCCGCTGCACCCCGGGGTGTCAAGGCGCGCCCCCGGGGCGGCCGGCTGCGGGGGCCGCAGACAGGGACGGAGGAGGCGCATGGTCTTTCTCTACCACCCGTTGATCGTGCACTTTCCCGTCGCCCTGTGGATGACCAGCGCCCTCTTCGAGGTGCTGTACCTGGCGCGGCGGGAGGTGCTGTACGCCACGGTGAGCCGCCTGCTCATCGGGCTGGGGCTGCTGGGGGCCGCGGCGAGCATCGCCTCCGGCTTCCTGGACCTGAACCGCCAGGTGGCACTGGGGGTGGGCAGCGGCATTCTCCTGCAGCACCGCCTCCACTCCCTGCTGGCCTACGGGGCCACGGCGGCGTATCTCGTCGTCTTCCTGGGACGCTGGCGGCGGGCGGCGGTCCCCGCCTGGACCACCGTCCTCTCCCTGGTCGGAGCGGTGGCGACCGCCGCCGTGGGATTCAGCGGCGGTGAGCTGCGGAGGGTGATGTAGGTGGCGACGAGAGCCGGCGAGGGGGCGCACCCCGACGAGCCGCGCACCGCCCCGCACATCCTGGTGGTGGACGACGAGCCCCACATCGTGGAGCTGGTACGCTACAACCTGCAGCAGGAGGGCTTCGCCGTCTCCGTGGCCGCCGACGGCCGCGAAGCCCTGACCCGGGTGGCCAGCGACCGCCCCGACCTGGTGGTCCTGGACATCATGCTGCCCGAGGTGGACGGGATCGAGGTCTGCCGACAGATCCGGGCGCAGTCGCGGGTGCCGGTGCTGATGATCACGGCGCGGGACCGGGAGCTGGACCGGGTGGTGGGCCTGGAGCTGGGGGCCGACGACTACGTGACCAAACCCTTCAGCCCGCGGGAGCTGGTGGCCCGCATCCGCGCCATCCTGCGGCGCACGGGCGGCGCCGACCGGCTGCCGGAGGCGGGCCCCCTGCAGGCCGACGGGCTGGTCCTCCACCCCGAGACCCACGAGGTCTGGCTGCACGGCCGGCCCGTGGACCTGACGGCCAAGGAGTTCGAGCTGCTCAAGCTGCTGATGCGCCACCCCAACCGCGTCTTCACCCGGGACTTCCTCCTGGAGCACATCTGGGGATACGACTACTTCGGCAGCACCCGCACGGTGGACATGCACATCAGCCGGCTGCGGGAGAAGATCGAGGACGACCCCGCCGACCCCACCTTCATCCAGACGGTGCGCGGCGTGGGCTACAAGTTCAAGGCGGGGACCCGCGCCCCCAGGCGGCGCTGATGCGCTCCATCCGCTTCAAGCTCATCGCCACCTACGTGGCACTGGCCGCGGTGGTCCTGGTAGTGGTGACGGCGGTGATGCTGGCGACCCTGCACCGCCGCTACCTGGAGACCTACCAGTACATGATGGCCACGCAGGCCCGGCTCATCGCCAGCATGCTCTCCGCCTACTCCCGGGAGGAACCCCTCTCCCGCGAGGAGATGGAGGCCATCGCCCAGCGCTTCCGATGGCGGCCGGAGACGCGCATCGCCGTCCTCGACGCCCGAGGCACCCACCCCGGCGCTCCCGGCGTGCCCCCGCCGCCCGAGGTGGCCGCCGCGCTGGCCGGCCGGGAGGGGCGCGGCGTCCGCTACGATCCGGCCAGCGGCGAGGAGAGGGTCTTCGCCGCCGCCCCCGTCGGCGGCGAGGGAGCCTGGGTCCGCGACGTCCACGTCTCCATGACGGCGGTGTGGCCGTG
>JBBIIQ010000193.1:0-3853 GCA_037446405.1 Armatimonadota bacterium
GGTCGCCGCGACCTTCGGGGTCCCCACGGGGATCACCAACCGCGTCGGCATGCTGGTGCCTATCTGCGGTCAGCCCGGCGGCGCCGCCCCGCCGACGCCCTGCCCGGCGGCGCAGGTGGGGCTGGCGCCGGGAGACGCCATCGTGGCCATCGACGGTCGGCCCACGCCCACGGGGCAGGAGGTGGTGGAGACCATCCACCGCAGCCCGGGCCGGCCGCTCGTCCTGACCGTGGAGCGGCAGGGACGGCGCTTCGAGGTCACGGTCACCCCCCGGCTGGATCCGGCGCGCCGCATCGGGCTCATCGGGTTTGCGCCGCAGGTCGTCCGCCAGCGCTACAGCCCCCTGGCCGCACTGGCCTGGGGGGTGCAGCGCACGGGAGAGTTCGTCGTCGGCTTCGTCGATGCCATCAGGAACCTGGTCCGCGAGGGCACGCTGCTGCGCCACCTGGGCGGCCCGGTGGCGGCGGGCCGGGCGCTGGTCGAGGCCGGGCGCAGCGGGGGGGAGAACTTCCTCTACGTGGCGGCGTCGCTGTCCATCATCATCGGCCTGTTCAACCTCATCCCCATCCCGGCGCTGGACGGGGGGCGCTTCGCCTTCCTCCTGGTGGAGGCGGTGCGGCGCCGCCCGGTGGACCCGCGCCGCGAGGGCTACGTCCACCTGGTGGGTTTTGTCCTGCTCTTCCTCCTGCTGATATTCTTGACGGTGCAGGACATCCAGCGATGATCGAGACCCCGGCGCGCGCAGTGACCCTGCGCACCGAGACCCGGCCGGTGCGCGTGGGCCGGGTGACTATCGGCGGCGGCGCCCCCATCGCCGTCCAGTCCATGACGGTCACGGACACGCGCGATGTGGACGCCACGCTGGCCCAGATCTACCAGCTGGCGGCGGAAGGGTGCGAGATCGTCCGCCTGGCCGTGCCCGACCGGGAGGCGGCCGCCGCCCTGCGGGAGATCGTGCCGCGCAGCCCCACGCCCATCGTCGCCGACATCCACTTCGACTACCGCCTGGCGCTGGCAGCGCTGGAGGCCGGCGTGCACAAGCTGCGCCTCAACCCGGGGAACATCGGCGGCCGGGAGCGGACGCGCACCGTGGCCCGCGCCGCCCGGGAGCGGGGGGTGCCCATCCGCATCGGCGCCAACATCGGGTCGCTCTCCAAGGCGACGCTGCGCCGCTTCGGCCCCACCGCGGAAGCCCTGGTGGAGAGCGCCCTGGAGGACGTCAGGGTGCTGGAGGACCTGGACTTCACGGACATCGTCATCTCTGTGAAGGCCTCCGAGGTGCCCATGGCCATCACCGCCTACACGCTGCTCAGCGCTCGCGTACGCTATCCGCTGCATGTGGGCATCACCGAGGCGGGGACGCTGGGGCCGGGGACGGTGAAGTCGGCCGTGGGTATCGGCGCCATCCTGGCCCGCGGCATCGGCGACACCATCCGCGTCTCCCTGGCCGCGGACCCGGTGGAGGAGGTGCGGGTGGGCTACCAGATCCTCTCCAGCCTGGGCCTGCGCCGCCGCGGCGTCCAGCTGGTGGCCTGCCCGTCCTGCGGCCGGGCGGAAGTGGACATCATCGCCATCGCCCAGGAGGTGGAGCGGCGCTTGGCCCAGATCAGGGCGCCGGTAAAGGTGGCGGTGATGGGCTGCGCCGTGAACGGCCCGGGGGAGGCCCGCCTGGCCGACCTGGGCATTGCCTGTGGCCGGGGGATGGGGCTGCTCTTCAGGGACGGCCGCATCGTGGCCAGCCTGCCGGAGGAGCGGCTGGTGGATGCGCTGATGGAGCACGTGGCCGCCGTCGCCCGGGAGAAGTACGGGGAGGAGCCCGGTCCGTGACAGACTTCGCCGCCGCCGGCATTGTGGAGATCCTGATGCGCCTGGTCCTGGCACTGGTCCTGGGCGCGCTCATCGGCCTGGAACGGGAAAGCGTGGAGAAGCCCGCGGGCCTGCGCACGCACACGCTGGTCACCCTGGGGGCGGCGCTGTTCACCCTCATCTCCAAGGAGGGGTTCTTCGGCTCCGGCGCCGACCCGGCGCGCATCGCCAGCAACATCGTGGTGGGCATCGGCTTCCTGGGCGCGGGGACCATCTGGCGCAGCGGCGTCACCGTGACCGGCCTGACCACGGCGGCCACCCTGTGGACCTCCGCGGCCATCGGCACGGCCGTGGGCGCCGGCTTCTACCTGGGGGCGGTGTCGGCGACAGCGCTGGTGGTGGTCGTCCTCATCCCCTTCAAGGCCCTGGAACGCCACCTGCCCCGCCGCGGCCTGGCCACCGTGGAGCTGCTGCTGGTGGACCGTCCGGGACAGCTGGGGAAGATCGGCACCGTGCTGGGGGCGCATAACGTGAACATCGAGAACGTGGAGATGTCCGAGCGCATGGACGAGCACGTGCACATCTCGCTGGCGGTCCGCCTCCCCGCCCGCCTCTCGCGCGACGACGTGCTGGTGGCGCTGAGCGACGTGGACGGGGTGGTCCAGGTGCGCTGGAAGGAGTAGGGGGAGCGGCCGTGCGCAGCACCAGCGTGGAGTTTCTCACCGGGAAGCCGGTTTCCGAGCACGAGGTGGAGATCGTGGAGCGCAAGGGAGTCGGTCATCCGGACTCCATCTGCGACGCCATCATGGAGCGGGTCTCCATCGCCCTGAGCCGGGAGTACCTGCAGCGCTTCGGCGTCATCCTGCACCACAACATCGACAAGGCGCTGCTGGTGGCCGGGGCCGCGGATGTGGCCTTCGGCGGGGGGCGGGTTACCGAGCCCATGCGCCTCATCTTCGGCGACCGGGCCACAGCGGTGGTCAACGGCGAGCGCGTGCCGGTGGAGGAGATCGCCGTCAACACGGCCAGGGTCTGGTTCCGGGAGAACCTGCGCTTCGTCGACCCCGAGCGGGATGTGGTCTACGACGTGCAGATCAAGCCGGGCTCGCCCGAGCTGGTGGACATCTTCCAGCGGGAGACGCCCGGCGCCAACGACACCTCGGCGGCGGTGGGCTATGCGCCCCTGACGCAGACCGAGGAGATCGTCCGCCGCGTGGAGCAGTTGATGAACTCCCGCACCTTCAAGGAAGACTTCCCCGAGGCGGGCGAGGATATCAAGATCATGGGGTTCCGCCAGGGACGGGAGCTGAACCTGACGGCGGCGGTGGCCTTCGTCGACCGCTTCGTGTCCAGCGAGGCCGCCTACTTCCGCCGCAAGCAGGAGATGCACGACGCCGTGCACGACTTCGTCCTGCGGCACACCACCTTCGACAACGTCACCCTGGACATCAACACCCTGGACCAGCCCGGCCGGGGGCTGGGCGGTGTCTACCTGACCGTCACCGGCACCTCCGCGGAGAGCGGCGATTCCGGGCAGATTGGCCGTGGCAACAAGGTGAACGGCGTGATCGCCCTGAACCGGCCCATGGGCACGGAGGCGGCCGCCGGGAAGAACCCCGTCTCGCACGTGGGGAAGATCTACACCATCATGACGCACCAGGTGGCGGCGCGCATCTACGAGGAGGTCCCGGGGGTGCGGGAGGTCTACGTGTGGATGCTCAGCCAGATCGGCGCCCCCATCGACCGGCCCAAGATCGCCGCAGCGCAGATCATCCCGGCGCGGGGCGCACGGAAGAGCCTGCTGCGGCGGCGGACGCTGGAGATCCCGCGAGGCGGTGGCCAGGCGCAAGGTGTCCGAGATCATGGAGCGCGAGCTGGCCAACATCACCTTCCTCACCCGTGATCTTGCCGAGGGGCGCTACCCCGTCGTCTGAGCGGTGCGCCGGCCCGCGGCTCCTCCCACTGGCCGCAGGGCTGGCGGCGCTGCTGCTCTTCTCCGCCTGCCAGGTCCGTCGCGGCCCGGCCCCGGTGAGCGTGGCGCTGCTGC
>JBBIIQ010000194.1:0-3831 GCA_037446405.1 Armatimonadota bacterium
CGGGGCTGCGCGCCGCCGGGCGGCGCGCCCTGGCGGTGCAGGTGGATGTGGCGGAGGAGGCCCAGGTGGCAGCCATGGTGCGGCAGGCTGAGGAGGTCCTGGGTGGCGTGGACATCCTGGTGAACAATGCGGGCATGGTGCAGCGGGCCGCCTTCGCCGACCTGAGCGAGGCGGACTGGCAGCGGATGGTGGACGTCAACCTCCTTGGGGCCGTCCGCTGCGTGCGCGCGGTCCTGCCCGCCCTGCGCCGCCGCGGCGGCGGGGCCATCGTCAATGTGGCCTCCATCCGCGGGCTGGTGGACCGCGGGGCGGCGCACTACGCGGTGGCCAAAGCGGGACTGGTCATGCTGACGCGGTCCCTGGCCGTGGAGCTGGCTCCGCACATCCGGGTGAATGCCGTGGCCCCGGGGTACGTGGAGACGCGCACGCAGGCGCACCTGACGGTGGCGCAGCGGGAGCGCCTGCGGGAGGTGATTCCGGCCGGTCGCTTCGCCGAACCCGAGGAGGTGGCCGCGGCGGTAGCCTTCCTGGCCTCGCCCCGGGCCTCCTACATCACCGGGCAGACGCTGGTCATCGACGGTGGCCTGACCATGTGGTGAGGAGCCCCCGCCGGGGAACGGCCCGTGCGCAGGAGCCGCTCAGTGCGTCGTGCGGAAGTCTGAGGGCTTGACCCGCTCCAGGAACTTCTTCCACTCCTCCATCTCCGTGTCGTCGAAGGGTTTCTTCAGCTGAATCGCTTGGGCGGCGACCTTCTCCTCCACGTAGATGGGGGCCTCCATGCGCAGCGCCAGGGCGATGGCGTCGCTGGGGCGAGAGTCGATGACGTGCGCCGTGCCGTTCTGCGCCAGGTGGATCTCGGCGAAGTACGTGTTGTCACGCACGTCGGTGACCACGATGCGGGAGACGCTGACGTGCAGCTCGTTGAGCAGCGCGCGGAAGAGGTCGTGGGTCATGGGGCGGGGCGGGCGCACGCCCTGCAGCTCCATGGCGATGGCCGTGGCTTCCGCCTGCCCGATCCAGATGGGCAGGGCCATCGTCTCCGGCTGATCCACCAGGAGGACCACCGGGTTCATCTGCTGGTCCAGGGCGACCCCTCGCACCTTCATCAACAGCACGCCAGGTTCCCCCCTCTCCGGTGCACGCGCTGCCTCGGCACGTATTATACCATGTGCCCCACGAGGTCTCGCTCCAGGCTCCTCCGGGGAACAGGGGGCGGGGGCTCCCCGGCGAAAAGGGAGGGTGGCCCTCGCCGCGCGGCGTGCGGAAGGAGGCGACGATGACCTACGTCCTGCTGGCCATTGTGGTCCTGTTCGTGCTCTACGCCGTCTATACCTACAACCGGCTGATCGTCCTGCGCAACCGCATCGACAACGCCTGGTCACAGATCGACGTGCAGCTGCGGCGGCGCTACGACCTCATCGCCAACCTGGTGGAGGCAGTGAAAGGGTACGCCACCCACGAGCGGCAGGTCTTCGAGCGCGTGACGGAGGCGCGCGCCCGGGCCATCGCCGCGGGGTCCGTGCCCGAGCAATCGCAGGCGGAGAACATGCTCACCCAGGCCCTGCGCAGCCTCTTTGCCGTGGCCGAGAACTACCCGCAGCTGCGGGCCACGGAGAATTTCCAGCGGCTGCAGGAGGAGCTGGCGGGGACGGAGAGCAAGATCGCCTTCGCCCGGCAGTTCTACAACGACACCGTGCTGCGCTACAACAACGCCCGCCAGGTGTTCCCGATGGTACTGATGGCCAACGCCATGGGATTCGGTGCGCGCGAGTACTTCGAGATGGAGGAGGAGGCACGCCAGCCCGTCGAGGTCAAGTTCTGACGGTTGCGCGTGTCCGGCGCCCGTGTACGAGGCGGTCGAACGCAACATCCGCGGCACGCGGCTCCTGGTGGCCGCCTTCGTGCTCGTGGTCGTGGCGCTGGGGTACCTCCTCAGCCAGGCCTTCCAACTGGGCCCGGCGGCGGTGGTGGTCGCGGCCGTCCTGGCCGCCGCCGGCGCATGGGGCTCGTACCACCACAGCGACCGGCTCATCCTGTCGGTCAGCCGCGCCCGCGAGGCGCCCCGGGAGCAGTATCCGTACCTCTACAACGCCGTCGAGGGCCTGGCGATCGCCGCGGGCATCCCTGCGCCGCGTCTCTACCTGATCGACGATACGGCGCCCAACGCGTTCGCCACCGGCCGTGATCCCGCCCACGCCGCCATCGCCGTGACCACCGGCCTGCTGGAGAAGCTCGACCGCCTCGAACTGGAGGGCGTCCTCGCCCACGAGATGTCCCACATCAAGAACTACGACATCCGGCTGGCCACCCTGGTGACTGTCTTGGTGGGCGTGGTCGTGCTGGCGAGCGACGTCTTCCAGCGCAGCATGCTCTGGGGCCGACGGCGCGGCCATCGCGGCCCCGGCGGGAGCGGGCTCGTGGTGCTGGCCGGGCTCGTGCTGGCCCTGCTGGCCCCGGTGTGCGCGCAGTTGATGCGGCTGGCCATCGCCAGGAACCGGGAGTACCTGGCAGACGCGTCCGGCGCCCTGCTGACCCGGTATCCCGAGGGCCTGGCCAGCGCGCTGGAGAAGATCAGCGCCGACCCCGAGCCCCTCGAGGTCGCCAGCAAGGCCACGGCGCACCTGTACATCATCAACCCTCTTCGGGAGTGGGGCGGGCGGATCAACGTGCTCTTCGACACACACCCGCCGGTGGAGGAGCGCGTCCGGAGGCTCCGCGAGATGTGATGGGCAGGAGACTACGGGGGCCGGGCGAAGGGAATATCGCCCGAGTAGGCCCGACGACTCTGCGGGAGGCGCCCGTGCGGGGTATGGCAGGCCCGGTGCTCGTCGTCGTGTTCGTCGCGCTCGCGCTGGCCCTCCCGGCCGCGGCGTCAGCGGCGCAGCAGCCCACGACGCAATGGTATACGGTCCGGCAGGGCGACACGCTGTGGAGCATCGCCCGCCGTCACGGCACGCGGCCCGAGCACCTGGCCGCGGCCAACGGCATCCGGCTGGAAGGCACGCTGGCCATCGGGCAGGTCCTGCGTGTGCCGGCGGCGCCCGAGAGCCCCCTAGCTGGCGCCCCGGGCCCGGCGAAGGCCCGCCGTACGTCGGCCCCCGCCTTCCTCACGCACCGCGTGCGGGCCGGTGACACCCTGTGGGGGATCGCCCGGCGCTATGGGACCCGCCCGGAGCGCATCGCGGCGCTCAACGCCATGCCGCCGGAGGCCATCCTCAAGATCGGACGCACATTGAAGGTTCCCGCGCCCAGCGCGGCCGCGCGGACGGGCGAGACGGTCGACAGCGAAGGCCCGGCAGGGGCCCGGTCGCCCGCCGCCCGCGCCTTGCGCGGTCGCCTGGCAGCCCTCCCGTCACGGGGCCACGCCTGGACCAGCGCACTGCTGTCGCTGTCGAGACGGTACCTGGGCGTGCGGTACCGCTGGGGGGGCACCTCACCGTCCGGTTTTGACTGCTCGGGCTTCCTGTACTACGTGTACGGCCGCATGGGCGTGGCGTTGCCGCGGACCACGTTCGACATGTATGATGCGGGTGTTCCGGTCCCCCGTGAGGAACTGCGCGCGGGCGATCTCGTGTTCTTCCAGACGGTCAGCCCCGGCCCGTCGCACGCAGGCATCTACCTGGGCGATGGCCGCTTCATTCATTCGTCGTCTGGCGCGGGAGGGGTGCTCATCACCTCGATGGACCATGACTACTACGCGCCGCGCTACCTGGGAGCCCGCCGCTTCTAGATCCGCCCTCGGCGTCCGCCTCATCGTCCAGGGCCATGCGTGAGCTCGTCGCCATCGCCGCCGCCCGGCTTGCGGCGACGGCCAGCCGGTGGCTGCGCGCC
>JBBIIQ010000195.1:0-3811 GCA_037446405.1 Armatimonadota bacterium
GCTGCTGGATCCGCCCTACGGCCGGGGGCTGCTCCAGGAGACGCTGGACGCGCTGGCCGGCAGCGCGCTGCTCCGCCCCGGGGCGTGGGTCGTCGCCGAGGGACACTGGCGCGACGAGCCGCATCCGCCCCCGGGACTGCCCTGCGTGCGCACCGCCCGCTACGGCGAGACCCGGGTGTGGGAGTACGCCGCGCTGGAGCCGCGCGGCGGAGACGGGAGGCCCTGCCGTGACGACGGCGCTCTATCCGGGGAGCTTTGACCCGGCGCACAACGGGCATCTGGATGTGATTCAGCGGGCGGCTGCGCTCTTCGATCGCGTCGTCGTGGGCGTGGCCCGGGAGACGCAGAAGAACGGGCTGTTCGCGGTCGCGGAGCGGGTGGCCATCCTGCGGGAGGCGACGGCCGGCCTGCGCGGTGTGGAGGTGCGCCCCTACGGCGGGCTGACGGTAGCCTTCGCCCGCCGCGTCCGCGCGGATGTCATCGTCAAGGGGCTGCGGGGGGTCGAGGACTTCGAGCACGAGCTGCGCCAGGCGGTGATGAACCGTCGCCTGGGTGGCCTGGACACCGCCTTCTTCATGCCCTCGCCCCCCTATGCGCAGATCAGCTCCACGCTGATCCGCCAGGTCGTCCGCCTGGGCGGGGATGTCTCTGCCTTCGTCCCCGCGGCCGTGGCCCGGCGCCTCCCGCTCCGGCGGAGGACCCGCGGGCGGGTGCGCGCCACACCGCGCCGCAGGAGGACCTAGTGGAATCGGTGCTCGCGCTGCTGGACCGCATCGAGACCGTGATCACTCGGGGGGCGCCGGTCCCCCTCTCCGACCGGCGGGTGGTGGACGCGCAGGAGGTGCTGGGGCTGCTGCGCATGGTCCGCGCCCAGCTCCCCGTGGAGCTGCACCGGGCGCAGCGCCTGAGCGAGGAGGCCGAGGCGCTGCACCGGCGTGCCGCGGACGAGGCCCGTCGCATCCTGGTGGAGGCGGAGGCGCACGCTCGGCGCCTGGTGGAGGAGGGCCCGGTGCTGGCGGAGGCGGAGCGGCGCCGCGCGCAGATGCTGGCGGAGGCGGAGGCGGAGGCGGGGCGCATCCGGCGGGGGGCGGAGGAGTATGCAGCGCGCGTCCTGGCCGACCTGGAGGCTCAGGTGGTGCGCATCCTGGGGGCCATCCAGCGCGGCCGGAGCCTGCTGGAGCCGCCGCAGCGCTAGAGTGGCGGCGCCATTCCTTGTGGCCGCGGCAGGGGGGTCGCTATAATCTAGGGAGTTTGCCGGGAGCAGGCCCGTGATTGTGGAGCTGGACGCCATCTGCCGGGAGGAGCCGAGCACGGTGCTGGCCTTCGCCGAGATGGTCGACAGCGGGGCGGAGGTGGCGTTCCCCCGGCCGGTGCAGGGGGAGATCCGCTTTACCCGGGAGGGCGAGACCATCTGGGTGGACGCGGCCGTGGAGACCGTGGTGACGCTTGTCTGCGGCCGCTGCCTGCGCTCTTTCCCGCACCGCCTGGTGGGGATCTTCCATGAGGGGTTCCGGCGGCGGGGAGGAGAGGCGGGCCGGCCGCGGGAGGGGGCGGATCTGATCCTGGATCTGGCAGGGCCGGAGCTGGATGTCACCGAGGTGGTACGGCAGCACCTGCTGATGGCGCTGCCGATGGCGCCACTGTGCCGGCCGGAGTGCCGCGGGCTCTGTCCCATCTGTGGCGCAGACCGCAACGAGGTGGCCTGCGCCTGCGCCCTGGAGGAGGGCGACCCGCGGCTGGCTGTGCTGCGCGATTTCCGCACGGCGTCCGGCTGAGGCCGGTCCTGCCGCCGCGGCGCAAGGAGGAGGGGACGTGGGGATTCAGAAACGACGGCACTCTCGAGCGCGGACCGCGCGCAGCCGCCGCCAGTGGCGGATCGCTCCAGTCACGCTCGTGGCCTGCCCGCAGTGTCACAAGCCCGCAGTCCCGCACCGGGTCTGT
Organism: Armatimonadota bacterium; assembly: GCA_037446405.1. Classification (GTDB taxonomy): domain Bacteria; phylum Sysuimicrobiota; class Sysuimicrobiia; order Sysuimicrobiales; family Humicultoraceae; genus Humicultor. The sequence goes on from JBBIIQ010000195.1 coordinate 1,942, forward strand.
CCCTCGTGCGGGTACTACGCCGGCCGGCCGGTGCTGCAGCGCGAGGCGGGCGAGAAATAGCTCCGTGGCCGGAGGAGCGGGCGGGCGGAGGAGCCCAGGCGCGTGGCCGTGCGCATAGCCGTCGACGGCATGGGCGGCGACTACGCCCCCGAGGAGGTGGTGGCGGGGGCGGTGCAGGCGGCGTCCTCCCTGGGGGTAGAGATCGTGCTGGTAGGGCCCGCCTCCCGGCTGGCCCCCCTGCTGCGCACGCGGACGGCGCGGCGCCTTCCCATCGAGATCGTCGACGCCCCTGAGGTGATCGAGATGCACGAGCCGCCGGCTATGGCCGTGCGGCGGAAGCGCCGCTCCTCCATCCACCTAGCCCTGCAGCAGGTGCGGGAGGGGAGGGCGGCGGCGGCGGTGAGTGCCGGCAACACCGGGGCGGCCATGGGCGCGGCGCTGCTGGTGCTGGGGCGCATTCCCGCCGTGGAGCGCCCGGCCATCGCCGCCATCCTGCCCACCCTGCACAAGACGCCGGCCATCCTGCTGGACGTGGGGGCGAATGTGGACTGCAAGCCCAGGCACCTGCTGCAGTTCGGGGTGATGGGGCACGTCTACGCGCACCGGGTGCTGGGGATTCCCGCGCCTCGGGTGGCCATCCTCAGCAACGGCGAGGAGGCCACCAAGGGCAACGAGGTGACCATCCGCGCCGCCGACCTGCTGCGCGCCTCCGGCCTGCACTTCATCGGCAACATCGAGGGGCGGGACTTCTTCACCGGGCTGGCCGACGTGGTGGTCTGTGACGGGTTTGTCGGCAACATCGTCTTGAAGTTCGGCGAGGGGCTGGCCCTGGCGCTGCGCCAGGTGCTGCGCGACCAGCTGGGCGGCGCGGCCGGGAGGCTGCTGGCGCTCTCCCTGGCCCCGCTGAAGCGGCGGGGGATGAACCTGTGGCGGCGCCTGGACTACCGGGAGTACGGCGGGGCGCCGCTGCTGGGGGTGGCTGGCATCGTCATCATCGCCCACGGGCGCTCCAACGCCTGGGCGATCCGCAACGCCATCCGCGTGGCGGCGGAGGCGGCCGCCCGGCGGATCGTCGAGCCCATCGCCGCGGAGATGGCAGAGATCGAGCGGCGGATGGGGCCGGTGCCTGCGGGGCTGGGACCGCGGCCGGCGCCGCAGCCCGGCGGGGCGGAGACGTGACGGCTGTGCGCGGGTCCACCATCATCGGCCTGGGACGGGCCGTCCCGGGGAGGGTGCTGACCAACGCCGACCTGGAGCGGATGGTGGACACCACCGACGAGTGGATCATCACCCGCACCGGCATCCGGGAGCGGCGCATCGCCCCCGACGACGTCGCCACCTCCGACCTGGCGTACGAGGCCGCGGTGGAGGCCCTGGAGGATGCCGGGGTGCGGCCGGCCGACCTGGACCTGATCATCGTCGGCACGGCCACCCCGGACATGCTGTTCCCGGCGACAGCCTGCCTGCTGCAGGACCGCCTGGGGGCGAGGCACGCCGGCGCCTTTGACGCCTCCGCGGCCTGCACCTCCTGGGTCTACGGCTGCGCTATGGCCCACGGCTACATCGCCGCCGGGATGGCGGAGACGGTGCTGGTGGTGGGTGCGGAGACCCTCTCCCGGATCACCAACTGGAAGGACCGCTCCACCTGCGTCCTCTTCGGAGACTCCGCGGCGGCGGTGGTGCTGCGGCCGGCCGAGCCAGGGCAGGGCTTCCTCTCCTTCGTGCTGGGGGCGGACGGCTCCGGCGGGCCGCTGCTGAACATGCCCGCGGGGGGGTCGCGCCTGCCCGCCAGCTTCGAGACCGTGGAGCGGGGGCAGCACTACATCCACATGAACGGGCGCGAGGTGTACAAGTTCGCTGTGCGCTGCAT
>JBBIIQ010000196.1:0-3804 GCA_037446405.1 Armatimonadota bacterium
GTCGCAGGTCTCGGCCTCGGCGAACTGGACCGTCGGCGGCGCCGGCGGCAGACCCTCACCTGGAGCGGCGTGGGGGGACTGGCCGCCGCGACGGTGCTGGCGCTGCTGGCCTGGAGCGGCGCGCTGGGACAGCAGGCCGCGGCGGTGCTGGGCCGGAAGGTCGTCCCGCCCCCCGGCCAGCGGGTGGCTGAGCTGGCTCCGGTGCACATCCCGGAAGGCACGCGGGGCCGGGGGTACAACTCCAACCCGCCCACCTCGGGTCAGCACCACGCCAGCGAGGCGCGGTGGGAGGTGTACACGCAGCCGCTGCCAGACGAGCTGGTGCTACACAACCTGGAGCACGGCGGCATCTGGATCTCCTACCGGGACCCGGGCGATACGGAGCTGGCAGCCCGGCTGGCAGAGGTGGCGCGCCGCTACCCCACCAAGGTGATAGTCACGCCGCGGCCGCAGAACGACGCTCCTATCGCCGTGGCGGCCTGGGGGCGGCTGCTCAAGCTTCAGGAGTTTGACCGGGAGAAGATCGTGGCCTTCATCGGCGCTTACCGCGGGAAAGTGGGCCCCGAGCCCAACGCACCCTGAGGCCTGCCGGGAGCCCGTCCGAGACATGTGGCCTCACCGGGGGTGGGGTCCCCAAGAATCGCGTGCGGTCTTTGGGGTGCCCTAGCGGACGGCCGCCAGGGCGGCCGGGCGCAACATCTCCGAGACGACGGTGATGGCGCGCTGCAGCTGCGGGTCGCCGGAGGTGCCCACCACGGCCAGACCGAAGGGGACCGGGATGTCGGGCGCCAGGCCCTGCCCCTCCACCTCCCGCCCGTTGCGGGTGAGGTAGCGGGCCACGGTCAGGCGCAGGCCGCTGCCGTCGTCAAACTCGTAGACCAGCTGCACCGTGCCCTTGCCGAAGGTCTGCTCCCCGATGAGCGGGATGCCCGCGTCCTGCAGCGCCCCGGCCACCACCTCCGAGGCGCTGGCGCTGCGGCGGTTGACCAGGACCACCACGTTGGTCAGGACCTTGGGCTCGCGCGCGCGCACCAGGTAGGTGGTGCTGCGGTCGCGCGACCCGCGCACCGTGGTGACCACGCCGTCGGCAAGGAAGTGGCTGGCGATGTTCACGGACTCGATGAGGAACCCTCCGGGGTTGTTGCGCAGGTCCAGGATGATGCCGCGGGCTCCCTGGGCCTGAAGCTCTCGCAGCAGGGCCGCCACCCGTGCCGCCGCTCCCTCGCGGAACTGGGTCAGCCGCAGGTAGCCGATCTCCGGGGCGACCATGCGAGCGCTGGCCGTCGGCTGGGCGATGCGGGCCCGCAGCAGCGGCACGGTCAGGGTCTCCCCGCTGGAGGGGCGGAGGAGCACCAGCACCACCTCCCCACCCTCCTCTCCCACGATCATCTGCCGCACCTCGGAGAGGCTGCGGCCGGCGGTGGGCTGCCCGTTCACCGAGACGATGACGTCCTGCGGCAGGATCCCCCCGCGCGCCGCGGGCGAGTCCTCCACCACGTCGACGATGACCACGCGTCCCGCCTGCTCGCCCAGCACCACCCCGATGCCCACGATGGGCGGGGGCTCCTGCTGCTGCTCGTTGAAGCGCGCCTGCTCCGGCGGCGTGAGGAAGACGGTGTTGCGGTCGCCCACCGCTTCCACCATGGCCTTGATGGCGGCATAGGCCACCTCCATGGGAGGAAAGCCGTCCGGAGCCAGAGCCATGGCCCGGCGCAGCAGCTCCACCGTCCGCGGCAGGTCCGCTCCGCCGTCTGCCTCCTCCACCGGGAACTCCACTCCCTGCGCCCGCAGCACCCGCTGCATCCCCTCGACGGCGGCACGCAGCAGGACCTGCGGCGGCGGCGGGGCCAGCGCCTCCCGCACCACCAGGCGGAAGACCTCGGTGAAGAGCTGCGGACCGTCCGCCGCCTGCGCCCGCACCGGCCGGACAGCCCAGACCGCCAGCAGGGCGACCACGAGAAGGAGCCCGGTGAACGCGCGGAAGCTGCGCCTCATGCCACACCTCAGGCCGGAAGGCATTGACACCATCTTACCGCCTTAACGTGCAACGCACGAACAAGTTCCCGCCGTCGCCCGTAGTCTAGAAGGCATGCGCAAGCGGGAACATCGGAGACGGGAGGGATGATGCCCCATGAAGCGCCTTGCCGCTGTCGGTCTTACCCTCGTGCTCCTCCTCGCTGCCTCGCCGCTGGCTGCAGCGGCTCCAGCAGGCAGGCCAGCGAAACCGCTCAAGGTCAAGGTGGTGGCTCGAGGCGAGCTCTTCTGCCCCTCCGCCGCCCTCATCTTCGGCAACACCGTCATCGTCGCCGGTCGCTGCTACACCATCTTCCTCCTGCGGGACGGTAGAGGCAGCTTTCTGGCCTTCGCCGCACCGGAGGCCCGGATCCCCCCGGGGCAACTGGTGCGGCTGACTACGCCCGCGGGCGCCAAGCTCAAAGGACGGATCTTCTACCTGGTGCCCATCGCCACCGCAGCCGTCTGGCTGCCGCTCAATGCCATCACGCTGGTGGCAGTACGCGTGGAGGATTTCGGCCCGCGGGTGGCCATCGTCCTGGCCGACCGGCCCAGTGTGAGCGTGATCTTCACCGTCCGGCTCTAACCCGGGCCTCCTCCGGGGACCGCGGCGGCGGCGGTGCCGTCGCCCCGGCCGTCGTAGACGATCTTGCCGCCGACGACGGTGAGCCGCACGGTGAGGGCGTCGTCCAGGAGGACGAGATCTGCCCGCTTGCCCGGCGCCAGGCTGCCGCGGTCCCCATCAAGCCGCATGAAGCGCGCCGGGTTGATGGTGGCCATCTTCACGGCGTCCTGCAGGGAGACGCCGGCCGCAGTGACCAGGGTACGCAGGCACCGGTCCATGGTCGCGGTGCTCCCGGCAAAGACGCTGCGGTCGGGCAACTTGGCCACCCCGTCCTCCACGAGCACCGTGCGCCCGGCGGAGGTGTACTCGCCGGGGGGAAAGCCCGCCACGCGCACGGCGTCGGTGCAGACGCAGAGCCGCTCGACCCCCTTGGCCTTGATGATCAGGCGGATCAGGGCGGGAGGGAGGTGGCAGCCGTCGGCGATCATCTCGGTGGACAGGTCGTCCAGGAGCAGGGTGGCCTCGATCACCCCGGGGACGCGGAAGGCCTGCACCCGCCGCAGCCCGGACATGCTGGAGTACATGTGGGTCACATGGCTGTACCCGGCCTCCACCGCCATGACCACATCGTCGAAGGTGGCCGCGGTGTGGCCGATGGAGGCGACGATGCCGCTGGCCACGAGCTCCCGGCCCAGCTCCAGAGCCCGCGGCAGCTCGGGGGCCACCGACATGCGGCGGACGAGGCCGGCGAAGGCCAGCAGGCGCCTCCACTCCTCCGGGTCGGGATCCTTGATCGCTCCCGGGGGTTGCGCCCCGGCCTCGGCGGGCGCGAAGTACGGGCCCTCGATGTGCACGCCGGCGATGGCCGCCCCCTGCCGCCGCCGGCCGGCGGCCTCCCGCAGGACCTCCAGAGCGCGGACGATGTCCTCCAGCGGCGCGGTCCGCAGGGTGGCCAGCAGCGCGGTGGTGCCGCCGCGGGCGTGAAACGCGCAGGCGGTATCGATGGCCTCCAGGGTGGCGTCCATGAAGTCGGCACCGGCCCCTCCGTGGACGTGGATGTCCACGAACCCCGGGACCACCACCGACCCCGCCGCGTCCACCGTGGCCGCCTGCGGCGGGACGGGGACCTCATCTGCCCCGCCGACGGCCTCGATGCGCTCTCCGCGGACGAGGACCGTCCCCCGGGGAATCTGGCGGAAAGGGGTGAGCCCCCGTCCGCCGAACAC
>JBBIIQ010000197.1:0-3715 GCA_037446405.1 Armatimonadota bacterium
CCTCCTTCTTCCTGCAGGACACCTTCCGCGGCTTCTTCGGCTCGGGCTTTCAGGCCTATCCGGAAGCGGCCGTCCTCAGGGGCAAGTGGCTCATCGCCGGCATCCCCGTGCTGCGCACGCAGGCGGTGGTCATCGTCGCCTCTGTGGTGATGCTGCTGGTGCTCTACCTGTTCGTCATGCGGACCAAGACGGGTACGGCCATGCGGGCGGTCTCCGAGGACAGGGAGGCGGCGGCCCTGATGGGGATCGACGTGGACCGGATCATTGCCGTCACCTTCGGTGTCGGCGGGGCCATGGCCGGGGCGGCGGGTCTGCTCTACGCCCTGGTCTTCAAGCAGGTGCACTTCTTCATGGGGTTCATTCCGGGCATCAAGGCTTTCACCGCGGCTGTATTGGGTGGCATCGGCAACATTCCCGGAGCCATGCTGGGCGGCGTCTTCCTGGGGCTCTTCGAGTCGGTGGGGCCCATCCTGGTGCTGGACGGCCTGGGGATCGTCGCTCCCTACCAGCTGCGCGACGTCATCGCCTTCACCATGCTGGTCATGGTGTTGATCTTCCGGCCGTCGGGGATCCTGGGCGAGCGGCTGGCGGCGAAGAAGGCGTAGGGCGGGGGAGCTGTCGATGCGCGGCGGCGGACCGTGGGCGGAGGCGATCAGGCAGGGCCTGATCTGGGGCGGCGTGGCCGTCTTCCTGGCCATGGTGGGCATGGTGGACACCTTCGCCGAGCCCCCCACGGTCGCCGCCACCCTCCCCCCGGGGCTGCGGCTGCCGCGGCGGCCGGCCCTGGGGGGGGCCTCTCCGGCGGCGCGGCGCGCGGGCGCGGCGGCGGCGGTGCTGCTGCGGGGGGCGCTGGCCGGGGCAGTGGCCGGGCTCCTGGTGGCGGCGCTGGTCTGGGTGGCCAGCGTGGTCAACCTGCGGGCGATGTTCGTCAGCGCCACGCCGCGGCTGTTTGCCCTGCTGTCCTTCGGCCGCGGTCCTGCCGGCACGCACCTGATCCTGCTGGGCTGGGCGCTGGGGGGCCTGGTGGGCGCGGCCGCGGCGCTGCTGGGCGGTGCGTGGCGCCGCCCGCTCTTCGCCGGCCTGGCCTGGGTCCTGGTGGTGGGGCTCTTCCAGGAGGTGGTGCAGCTGGTGCTGGGACGCACCAGGGCCGGGAGCGCCATCCAGATGCTGCTCTTTTCCACCGAGGGGCTGCTGCCCCGCGGCGCCCTCATCATCTTCCTGCTTGCGGCGGGGGGGAGCGCCCTCGCCCGCTGGCGCCGCCCGGCCACCCGGCGCTGGCGGGAGGCGCTGCCTCCCTCGCGGCAGCGGGCCCTGCGCGCCCTGACCCTGACGCTGACCATCCTGCTTGTGCTCCTTGTGCCGGTGGCGGCGGGCCCGTTTCTCTCCCAGGTCCTGGTCCTCGTGGGGATCTTCGCCCTGCTGGGGCTCGGGTTGAACGTGGTGGTGGGCTTTGCCGGCCTGCTGGACCTGGGCTATGTGGCCTTCTTCGCCATCGGCGCCTACACCACGGGACTGCTGACCTCGACCGGGCAGCACGGCGTCGCCGGGATGTCGTTTTGGGCCGCCATCCCCGTGACCATGGTAGCCTCCCTCATCGCGGGGGTGATCCTGGGGATCCCTGTGCTGCGCATCCGGGGCGACTACCTGGCCATCGTCACCCTGGGGTTCGGTGAGATCATCCGGCTGCTGGTGCTCTCGGACGCCCTGCGGCCGTGGCTTGGGGGCTCGCAGGGGGTACTGAGTATCCCCAAGCCGGCCATCGGCGGGTTCGAGTTCCGCGGGCCGGAGCAGCTCTTCTACATCGTGGTGGCAGGCTGCCTGCTGGTCATCTTCGTGGCCACCCGGTTGCGCGACTCCCGCCTGGGGCGGGCCTGGATGGCGGTGCGCGAGGACGAGGACGTGGCCGAGGCCATGGGCATCAACCTGGTGAACGTCAAGCTGCTGGCCTTCGCCATCGGCGCGGCCTTCGGCGGCCTGAGCGGCGCGGTCTTCGCCGTGATGATCGGGTCGGTCTTCCCCCACAGCTTCAACCTGCTGATCTCCATTAACGTCCTGGCTCTGATCATCGTGGGCGGCATGGGCAGCATCCCCGGCGTGGTGGTGGGCTCGCTGTTCCTGGTCGGGCTGCCGGAGCTGTTCCGGGAGTTCGCCGAGTACCGCTTCCTGGTCTACGGGGCGGCGCTGGTGGTGATGATGCAGCTGCGGCCGGAAGGCCTCCTGCCGGCGGCGATCGTGCGCCGCGAGCTGCACGCCGCCGAGGAGCCGGTCGCCCCGCCGCTGCCCGCAGAACCGGTGGAGGTGCGCCCGGCCAGCGATGGATAGGCCTCCTCTGCTCGTCTCGCGCGCCCTGACCAAGCGCTTCGGCGGCCTGGTGGCCCTGAGCGCGCTGGACCTGGATGTGGCCGAGCGCTCCATCCACAGCATCATCGGGCCCAACGGCGCCGGCAAGACCACCTACTTCAACTGCATCACCGGCTTCTACCAGCCGGAGGAAGGGCAGACCCAGTTCCGTGGCGTGCCGCTGGACGGCCTGGCCCCGGACCGCATCTCCCGCCTGGGCATCGCCCGCACCTACCAGAACATCCGCCTGTTCGCCAATATGACCTGCCTGGAGAACATCCTCGCCGGCATGCACCAGCACATCCGCGCCTCCCTGCTCGGGGCGATCCTGCAGTCCCCTCAGACGCGGCGGGAGGAGGCGGCCGCGCACGCGGAGGCGCTACGGCTGCTGGAGTTCGTCGGCCTGCGGGGGAAAGGCGACCTGCTGGCACGCAACCTCCCCTACGGGGAGCAGCGCCGCCTGGAGATCGCCCGCGCCCTGGCCAGCCGACCGACGCTGCTGCTGCTGGACGAGCCTACCGCGGGCATGAACCCCCGCGAGTCGCTGGACACCATGGCCTTCATCCGCCGCCTGCGCGACGAGCTGGGGATCACCATCCTGCTGATCGAGCACAACATGCGGGTGGTCATGGGGAGCTCCGAGGTGATCACCGTGCTGGACTTCGGGCAGAAGATCGCCGAGGGCACCCCCGAGGAGGTGCGCGCCAACCCCCGGGTGATCGAGGCCTACCTGGGCACGCGCCGCGGCCTGGCCGGCGTGGGAGCGTAGGCCCATGGCCCTGCTGGAGCTGGAGAACGTCCACGTCTACTACGGCAACATCCACGCCCTGAAGGGGATCTCCATCCAGGTGGACGAGGGCGAGGTGGTGGCCATGCTGGGCGCCAACGGCGCAGGCAAGACCACCACGCTGCGCACCATCTCCGGGCTGCTCCGCCCCCGCGCGGGCAGCGTGCGGCTGCGGGGCGAGCCCATCGACACCCTGCCACCGCACGTCATCGTCTACAAGGGCATCGGGCATGCGCCCGAGGGCCGGCGCATCTTCGCCCGCCTCACCGTGGAGGAGAACCTGATGATGGGCGCCTACGCGCGCCAGGACGCGCAGGGCATCAAGGAGGACCTGGACCGCGTCTTCGCCCTCTTTCCCCGGCTGAAGGAGCGGATCACCCAGGTGGCGGGGACGCTCTCCGGTGGCGAGCAACAGATGCTGGCCATCGGCCGGGCGCTGATGGCCCGCCCCCGCGTGCTGCTGCTGGACGAGCCGTCCATGGGCCTGGCCCCCGTGCTGGTGGAGCAGATCTTCGAGACCCTCAAGACCATCAACGCCCAGGGGACGCCCATCCTGCTGGTGGAGCAGAACGCCTACATGGCCCTGAC
>JBBIIQ010000198.1:0-3704 GCA_037446405.1 Armatimonadota bacterium
GCACTTAAAAACCTTCAAATCCCGCCCCCGCCACCGCGCCCCCGGCCGAGTTCGCGGACCGAGCTGGGGTCTGGAGCGGCCGGGACGGCCGGCGACAGACGAGGTGCGCGTCGTCCTCCTCCCGGCTAGCCGGCCCGCTCCGCCGCGGCACGCAGGCGGGCCACCACGCGCGGCCGACCCAATAGCTCCATCAGCTCGAACAGCCCCGGCCCGGCCGTCTTGCCGGTGAGCGCCACCCGCGCCGGGTGGATCACCTCCCGGCTGTGGATGCCCCGCTCCTGCGCCAGGCCGCGCACCGCCGCCTCGGCGGCCGCATGGTTGAGGGCGCCGTCGCGCTCCAGGCGGTCGGCCAGCGCCCGCAGCAGCTCGCGCACCTCCGGCCGGCGCAGGTACTGCTGCTCCGCCGCCGGGTCGAAGGTGACCTCGCGGAAGAAGAAGTCCCCGTAGGTGAGGATGTCCTCGCCCACCTTCAGCCGGTCCCCCAGCACCCGCACCACCTGCTCCACGTAGGCCCGCTGCTCCGGGGCGACCGGCTCAGCCAGCAGCCCCTCCGCCAGCAGCACCGCCAGGCAGACCTGGACCACGCGGCCGGGATCCGTCTCCAGCGCCCGGCGCATGTAGACGCCGTTCATCCAGGTGAGCTTGGCCGGGTCGAAGACGGGCGAGGCCTTGCCCAGGTCCTCGATGCGGAACCTCGCCACCAGCTCCTCCAGGGAGTAGATCTCCCGGTCCTCCTCCGGGTACCAGCCCATCAGGGCGAAGAAGTTGAGCAGCGCCTCCGGCAGGTATCCCCGCCGCCGGTAGTCGCGCACAGCCGTGTCGCCCAGCCGCTTGGAGAGCTTCTTCCGGTCGGTCCCCAGGATCACGGGGAGGTGGGCGAACTGCGGCGGCGTCCAGCCCAGTGCCTCGTAGATCACCAGCTGCTTGGGCGTGTTGGAGAGGTGCTCCGCCCCGCGGATGACGTGGCTGATGGCCATGAGGTGGTCGTCCACCACGTTGGCAAAGTTGTACAGGGGCGTGCCGTCGGAGCGGATGATGATGTAGTCGTCCAGGTGCTGCGGCGAGAACTCCACCCGCCCGCGGATCAGGTCCCAGACGGCGATGGCTCGCCCGAAGTCCGCCAGGCGCAGGCGGATGGCCGGCCGTCTCTGGGCCGCGAGAGCGGCCCGCTGCGCCGCAGAGAGGTCCCGGCAGCGCCCCGAGTAGCGCTGCGGGAGCTGCCGCGCCCGGGCCCGCTGGCGTTCCGCCTCCAGTTCCTCGGGGGTGCAGTAGCACTCGTAGGCCGCGCCGCGTTCCAGCAGGGCGTGGGCGTAGCGCGCGTAGAGCGCAAACCGCTCGGTCTGCCGGTAGGGGCCATACGCTCCGCCTCTGTCCGGCCCCTCGTCCCACTCCAGCCCCAGCCAGCGCAGGTCCTCCAGGATCGCCCGCTCCGATTCCTCGGTGGAGCGGGTGCGGTCGGTGTCCTCCACGCGGATGATGAACGCCCCGCCGTGGTGGCGGGCGAAGAGCCAGTTGAAGAAGGCCGCCCAGGCCCCTCCCACGTGCAGGAGGCCGGTGGGGCTGCCGGCGTAGCGGGTGCGCACGGGCACGGCGTTCACCTCTGACTCCAGACCGGTCTTAGTGTACACTGGCGGCGTGCCGCCGTGGCGCGGCACGGAGGGAGTTCATGGCTATGGAACTGGGCCTGTCCACCAGCATGCTGGGACGCCACGCCCTCCCCGAGCGGCTGGCCATCCTGGGAGCGGAGGGGATTCCCTGGGTGGAGATTCACGGGTACGCCCGGGAGGAGTTCGACTACTTCGACCGGGAGCTGGTGCGGGCCACATCCGCCGCCCTGCAGCGGTGGGACCTGCGGCTGTGGGCCTGCCACAGCCCCGCCGGCGGCACCCTGGATGTGGCCGCGGAGGAGGAAGAGGTCCGGCAGCACGCCACAGAGGTCCTGCGCCAGACCATCCGCGTTGCCGCCGACCTGGGCGCGCGGGTCGTGGTCTGCGACGCGGCCCGCGAGGTCCCACGCGACCCGCGGCGGCACCGCCGTCAGGCCTTCCTGGCGGAGAGCCTGCAGCGGCTCCTGGAGGAGGCCGACCGGGCGCGGGTGCGCCTGGTGATCGAGAACCACCAGTGGTGGGCGCTCTTCGAGACCCCCGAGGACTTCCACGAGTTGGTGGCGGCGCACCCGCTGCCGGGGCTGGGGGCCTGCTGGGACACCGGTCACGGATGGCTGGCCGGTCACTCTGCGGAGAGCGCCTGCCGCCTGGGCGCGCACCTGTTCACCGTCCACCTGCACGACAACGACGGGCGGCGGGACCTGCACCTCTTGCCCACGGAGGGCAGCATGGCGTGGGAGCCGCTGGTGGCGGGCCTGCGGGAGGTGGGCTACGCCGGCCCCTTCATGATGGAGCTGGCTCCGCCCAACGACGCCACGGACGAGGCCATGGCGCATCTGGCGCGCAGGGCACGCGAGGTCTCCCGCCGGCTCCTCAGGTGAAGAGGATGCTCACGGACTGGTTCATGTGGATGCGCCGGATGGCCTCGGCCAGCAGGGGGGCGGCGGAGAGCACGGTGAGCTTGTCCAGCCGCCGCTCCGGCGGCAGGGGAATGGTGTTGGTGACGATGACCTCGCGGATCTCGGGACGGGCCAGCCGCTCTGGCGCCGGCCCGGCCATCACCGGGTGGGTGGCGCAGACGTAGACCTCGGGCCGCGCGCCGTTGCGGATCAGCGTGTCCACCGCGTTGCTCACCGTGCCGGCGGTGTCGATGATGTCCTCGATCATGATGGGCACCCGTCCGTCCACCTCGCCCACTACCTGCATGGGCTCCTTGATATCCTTCCCCACCCGCCGCTGGAAGATGATGGCCAGCGGCAGGTCCAGGCGGTCCGCCAGCTGCTTGCTCCGCCGCACGGCGCCGTCGTCCGCCGCCACCACCACCCCGTCGCTCAGGCCCTTCTCCCGCAGGTAGTCGGCGAACAACGGCAGCGCCCGCAGGTGGTCCACGGGCACGTTGAAGAACCCCTCGATCTGCCCCGCGTGCAGGTCCACGGTGAGGATGCGGTCCGCCCCTGCAGTGACCAGCAGGTCTGCCACCAGGCGGCCGGTGATCGGCTCCCGCGGCGCGTCCTTCTTGTCCTTGCGCGCGTAGCCGTAGTAGGGGATCACCGCGGTGATCCGCCCGGCGGAGGCGCGCCGCAGGGCGTCCATCATGATCAGCAGCTCCATCAGGTGCTCGTTGACCGGCGGGCAGGTGGGCTGGACGACGAAGGTGTCCTCCCCGCGGGCGTTCTCCTCGTAGCGCACGTAGATCTCGCCGTCGGCAAAGCGGGTGATGGTGCGCTTCCCCGGGGAAATGCCCAGGTAGGAGGCGATCTCCTCGCCCAGCTGCGAGTTGGCCGTCCCGCAGAAGAGCTTCAGGCGCCCCGCCAGGCGGTCGTCCATCGCCGCGCCCCCATTATCGCACACCGAAGGAAAAAGGGGCGCCTGGTTGGCGCCCCGGCCTCCTGCAGCCCGCAGCCCCTCTACCGCTTCTCTACGAGAAACTTGATGGCCGTGCGTTCTTCGCCCTCGATCTCGACCTTGGTGAACGCCGGGATGGCCACCAGGTCGATGCCGTTGGGGGCGACGAACCCGCGGGTGATGGCGATGGCCTTCACCGCCTGGTTCACGTATGAGTCGGCGACCTCCTTTATCTACACCGAGCCTCGCTCG
>JBBIIQ010000199.1:0-3697 GCA_037446405.1 Armatimonadota bacterium
GGGAGGATCACCCCAACCGTGTATACGGGGTGGAACACGGATTGATCATACGAGGAGGGATGGAGGATGCGGCAGTGGTCTCATGAAGGCGGCTTCACATTCGTCGAGGTCCTGGCGGTGGTGCTGCTGCTGGGGATCCTCGTCCTGGTGGCGCTGCCCAACTACTTCGGCGCGGAGAACGACGCGCGGCGGCAGGTGGACCGGGCCAACGTCCGGGCCATCAACGCGGCGCTGGCGCTCTACCGGTTCCGCAACAACGGCAGCTGTCCGGTGGCGGCTGAGCCGGGGACGACGTTTGCCGAGTTCCTGGCCGACACCGACTACTTCCCGGATGGCGCCCCCACCGACCCGTGGACCGGCAGCAGCGCGGCGTACGGCACCACCTACAGCGCCACCCTGTGCCGGGTGCAGATGACCGCAGGCGGCATCGACCACGACGCCAGCACGTCAGGCGACCACGGCCCGTAGCCTGACGGGCGCGCAGCCTGTCACTGGCAGGGCACGCTCCTGGGCGTGAAGGTCGTGGTGCGCCCGCAGGGCTTCTCCTTCCTGGAGCTGCTGGTGGTGCTGGGCCTGCTGGCCATCCTGCTGGGGGCGGTAGTGCCGAGGCTGTTCCTGCCGGAGGAGGTCGGCGTGGAGACGACGGCCCGGCAGGTGGCCGCTGACTTGGCCCTGGCCCGCCGCCTGGCCATCGCCCGCCGGATGCCGTACGTGGTCTCCTTTGCGCCCCCCGGAGGTCCGTACACCGCGTACACGGTCGGGCCCCAGGGCGGAGCGCCGGAGCCGGACTTCCCCAAGATCCTGCCGGCGGCGATTGCGGTCACCGGCAGCGACCAGGTGACCTTCCAGCCCTCGGGCGCAGCCTCTGCGGCCGCCCGCCTGATGTTCGCCGCCGGCGGGGCGACCGCACAGGTGGATGTCACGGCGGGGACGGGACGGGTCCGGGTGAGCGGACCATGAGGTCGCGGGCCGGCGTCGTCAAGCCGCAGGCCGGCGTCACCCTCGTCGAGCTCCTGGTGGCGGCACTGCTGGTGGGCCTGGCCCTGGTGCCGCTGATGCAGCTCTACCCGGGGCTTCTGGAGGCCAACCGGGAGGGGGAGACGGCGATGCGGCTGGGGGTGGCCGCCTCCCGTAAGCTGGAGGAGCTCGTCGGCGCCATGCGCGCCGACATCGACGCCGTCTCCTCGGGCGCGGATGGCTGTGCCGACCTGCCCGGGTGCCGCCTGGAGTGGACGGTCCAGAGCGAGCAGTCCAGCCCCGCCCCTGAGATCGGTGCGCTGAAGAGCGTGAGCGTGCGGGCGTGTGCAGACGCCGACGGCAGCCTGACCTGCGACGCCGGCGAGGTGCAGGTGCGCTATGACACCAGGGTCACCTCGCGGCCCTGAGCCCCGCCGCGGGGAGGCCGGCCTCTCCTTCGTCGAGGTGCTCGTCGCCGTGCTCCTCCTCTCGCTGGTGGTCGGCGGGCTGCTCCCGCTGCTTGGCGGCGCAGAGGGGTCGTACGAGGAGACGCGGCGGCGCCAGGAGCTGGTGCAGAACGCCCGCGTGGCGCTGGACTTGCTGCTGCGACAGGTGCGGGCGGCCGAGTCCCTCCGGGTGATCTCCCCCGGGCTGATCCGCCTGACCCTCTTCTGGGGAGACGGCAGCGGGGCCGCGCCCACGGTGGAGTACGTGCTGGACGGGGCCGGCGGCGAGCTGGCCTACCGCTGGAGCGCCGACTGGGACTACCGGCGGCAGATCACGGTGACCGCGGCCCAGACCACGCCGGCCGGGTACGCCGTCCCTCTGGTCGTCGACCACGCCGCCCTGGTCGCCGCCGGCAAGAGCCTGCCCGGTGGCGAAGACGTTCGGATTAAGTACTGGAGCGGGACGGCGATGGTGGAGCTGGACCGGGTGCTGGATCCCCTCTCCGCCTGGAACACCTCCGTCGTGAAGCTGTGGTTCCGCCTGCAGGCCCCCATCGCCGCAGGGGAAGCCGACGCCGGCTACTACCTCCACTACGGCAACCCCGCGGCGCCGCCGCCCCCGGCCCGGGGGGACAACGTCTTCCTGGACGACGAGGACGGCAGCACCCTCGACGGCTGGACGCGGAGGGACCCCTGCGCCCCCGCGCCGCCCGCCGGGTATGCCCCCTCTGCCGACGGCTTCGTCTTCCAGGCGAGCAGCGGCAACAACTGCTACCGGCGGCTGAGCAAGAACGTCCCGCAGGACGACGTGGAGATCTTCTGGGGATTCCGCAGCGGCGCGCCCGGGGATGCGCCAGCCAACGACCGGCACGTGGTGGGCATGGGGGCTAGGCTCAGCGCTTCTGGCGCCGGCTACCTGGTGGTCCCCGGCGAGGACAGCAACCGCCGCCTTCGCATCCGGGAGGTCACCGCCTGGAACGTCAACGGAAGCATCCTGGCCCAAACCGCCCGGAATGCGGCCCTCTACCGCGTGACCCCGGGGACAGACTACTACGCGCGCTTCTCCCTGGTGGGGTCGACGCTGCAGGCCAAGTTCTGGCCGGCCGGCGCCGCCGAGCCCGCGGGGTGGATGCTCTCCGCTACGGACGCCAGCTATGCCGCAGGGGCGCACTACGCCCTCGTGGACGGCCACGATGCCCCGCAGGACCACCGCCACCGCCGGGTGATCGTCCGCTCCCGGGTGCAGCTTGAGCCCCTCCTCGCCCTGGGCGGCGAGATTCCGGGAGCGCGCCCCGATGCCCTGGAAGCGCTGGCCGGGCCGATCCGCTCCCTGACGGTGACGTGTTTTGCCGCCACGGGGGCTCCGCTGGATTGCTCCCAGACCCCGCAGGTGCGCAGCCTGCAGGTCACCCTGGTGGTCATGGACCCCGACGGCCGCGTCCCCGATCTCGCTGTGAGCGGCCGAGCCTTCCTCCAGGCACCATGAGGACCCCCACGGTGCGCGACCACATCGCCAGGGGAAGGTGGCTCGGGGAAGACGGGGTGGCCCTGCCGCTGGCCCTGCTGGTGCTGCTCGTCCTGTCGACGCTGGCGGCGGCGCTGGCGGAGATCACGGCAGCGGAGGTGGACGTGGGCCGGTGGACGCGGTGGGACCTGCAGGCCCAGTACCTGGCCCAGGCGGCCATCGAGCACCAGGTCTACGCCCTGAAGGCCGACAAGGACGCCGCAGCTCTAGGGCCGGTCAACTACCCGGCCACGCCGGAGGGCGAGTACTGGTACAGCACCACCCTGACCTGCCTGCTGCAGTGCACCGCGGACCGGGAACACCGCCGCTGGCGCATTGTGGGGACGGGAGAGATCCGGGCACCGGGGGGTACCGTCCTGCAGAGCCGCGCCGTGCGGGCAGAGGTGGAGATCGCCTACGCCTGGGGGGCGGCCGGCCCCAGCACGGGCTTCATCTTCCCGACCTCGGTGACCTTTCTCCGCTGGGAGGAGGTCTACCCCTGACTACAGCTCGGCCGAGATCTTGATGTTGCGGTAGCGGGACATCCCGGTACCCGCCGGGATGAGCTTGCCGATGATCACGTTCTCCTTCAGCCCGATCAGCGGGTCGACCTTCCCCTTGGTCGCCGCGTCGGTGAGGACGCGGGCCGTCTCCTGGAAGCTGGCGGCGCTGAGGAACGAGTCGGTGGCCAGGGAGGCCTTGGTGATCCCCAGCAGGGTCGGCCGGGCCTGCGCCGGTTCCTTCCCCTCGGCGATGGCCCGGGCGTTCTCCTCCTCGAACTCGAACTTGT
>JBBIIQ010000200.1:0-3685 GCA_037446405.1 Armatimonadota bacterium
GCGCGCGGGTGCGGGCGAGGCCATCCTGCAGCGGCACGACCACCTGCGCATCGCCGTGGGGGAGGAGACGGTGCGCTGGCCGCTCCCCGAGCCCTTCTGCACCTTCGACTACGCGGCCTACTGCCGGCTGGCCTTTGCCGCCAGCGGCGCCTACTTCCGCCAGGCCTCCGTGCTGCGGATCGAGGAGGACGGCCGCGTGCACACCACCGCCGGCACATTCCTCGCCTGGGCGGTCGTGGACGCCACGGGCCCCCGCTCCACGCTGGCCGCGGCGGCGCGGGGTCGGCGGCTCGCCTTCGGTCTGGAGACGGAGATCCCCGCCCCCCCTCGAACCGGCCTGTGGTTCTATTTCCTGCGAGAGGTCCCTGACGGCTACGCCTGGGCCTTCCCCTGTGGCGCGGTGACCCGCTTCGGCGTGCTCAGCTACAGGGGAGAGACGAGGCTGCTGCCTGCCCTGCGCCGCTTCCTCGATCGCTTCGGTCTGGCTCCCGGCCGCCTGCACGGGGGATTTCTCGCCACCGGGCTGTCCCCCTTGGTCGTCGGCCGCACCTTTGTCGCCGGCGATGCGGCGGGCCAGTGCCTCCCGCTGACGGGGGAGGGGATCCGCACCGCCGCGCGGGCCGGGGAACTCTGCGGACACCTGCTGCAGGATGCGCTGCAGGGACGCTGCACCCTGGAGGAGGCCGCGGTGCGCTACCGGGCCGTCGTGCAGCGGGAGCGCCGCCGCTTCAGGGCCCTGCTGTGGGCGAATGCCGCGGTGCTGCTGCTGCCTCGCCCCCTGCTACGCCCGCTGTTGCGGGCGGTGAGCCGGCCGGCGGTCCTGCAGGCGTTCTTCCGGCGCTACCTGGCTATCTTCGCCCCGAGGGACGTGGGCGCGCGGGGTGCAGATGACTATACGTCTTGAAGTCTTTTCGTTCTTGATGCTAAGATGTAAGTATGCCAAAGGTGCGAACAACGGTCACCATCGATGCGGAGGTGCTCCGTGCCGTGAAGGTTCGGGCGGCACGTAGCGGCAAGGCGGACAGCCAGGTGATCGAGGAGGCTCTCCGACGAGACCTCGGCCTCGACCTGCTGGAACGGCTGTGGGCGAGGAGCCGGTTGTCCGAAGGGGAAGCCGGGAAGTTGGCCGTGGAGGCGCAGCACGCGACCAGACGCCGTGGGCGCTGAGGCGTGCGCGCCGTCCTTGATCCCAACGTCATCATCTCGGCACTTCTCTCGCCTTCAGGTGCTCCGGCGCGCCTCCTTCGGGCGTGGCTACATGGGCGGTTCGAGCTCGTCGTCTCCCCACTCCTCCTGGCGGAGCTGGAGCGCGCGCTTGGGTATCCGAAGCTGCGCAAGCGAATCCCTCCCCGGGAGGCGCGCCGCATCATGGAGTGGATCATCGACTCCGCGACCTCTGCCAGGGATCCGAACCAGCCTCCCCCAGTCCGCTCCCCAGACCCTGGCGATGACTATCTGATTGCGCTTGCAGCAACCGAGCAGGCTGCCCTGGTTTCGGGCGACGAGCACCTGCTCGGTATCGCGGCCGACTTCCCGATCTTCTCACCCGCCCGCTTCCTCCGTCTCCTGGGCCCAGATCCGAGGTAGAGGGCCATAATGGGAGGGCTCGGGGCGTCTGCGCGGACACCTGCTCGGGAAGGCACAGACGCGTGAGCCGGCCGGTCGCGGCGGCAGCGGCATCGGACTTCCTTGGCGCGGCACCTGTGGGCCTGCTGCTGCGGTAACGATGGTGCCGGGGGCGGGAGTCGAACCCGCACGGGGTTTCCCCCACCTGATTTTGAGTCAGGCTCGTCTACCGGTTCCGACACCCCGGCGCGAGGGTTACCATGCCTCAGTCCTCATGCATCCTACCACGGGGGTGGGAAGGGCTCAAGGAGAGGCATCGCGCCGTTCCGGCTCATCAAATACCGGCAGAGCCCCCGCCCCCTCAGCAAAGCGGATCGGGAGAATGGCTCGACAGGGGAGACTGATGGCCCTCTCCCTCGGACGGCCGCCCCGACGCAGGACGGCGTGATGGGGTTTCGGAACTTTCCCCTCAGGAGCCCGTTCTATGGAACGGATGTGTACGCCGGGGGCACAGATGGCCGCTGGGGGATGGCCTACGGAAGCCGCTGCCGGTGAGCCGCCGGCGCAGGTGGATCCGGCGGAAGGGGCGCTGATCGAGCGCAGCCGCCACGGCGACCTGGACGCCTTCGACCGCCTGGTGGCCGCGCACCAGGACCGCGTCTACCACACCGCCTACCGCATCACCGGCAACGCCGACGACGCCCATGATGCGGCGCAGGAGACCTTCGTCAAAGCCTTCCGCGCCCTGCCCCGCTACCGCCACGAAGCCGCCTTCGGCACCTGGCTGCACCGCATCGCCGTGAACGCGGCCCTGGACATCGTGCGCCGCCGGCCGCAGGCACCGCCTGTCCCCCTGGAGGATGTGGCGCTGCCGGCCAGCGCGCACAACCCCGACCGCGAGGCGGAGCGGCGGGAGGTGCAGCAGCGCGTGCACCGGGCGCTGCAGCAGCTCTCCCCCGACCACCGCGTGATCATCGTGCTGCGCGACCTGCAGGGGCTGGCCTACGAGGAGATCGCCGCCGTCCTGCGCATCCCCCTGGGCACGGTGCGCTCCCGGCTGAGCCGGGCGCGCGACGCGCTGCGCCGGGTGCTGCGGGACCTGGCGCCCGGGGAACCGCTGGAGGAAGGATGATGAAGGCTCACCTGCCGCTGGAACGGCTCTCCGTGTACCTGGACGGACGGATCGACGCCACAGAGCGGCGCGAGGTGGAGGCCCACCTGGAGGCATGCACCACCTGCCGCGGGACCCTCGTCGGGCTGCGGCGCACCGTGGCGCTGCTGCGCCAGGTGGAGGCGGTGCGCGCCCCTGCCGGCATTCGCGCGGCCGTGCGACAGCGGCTGGAGGCGGAGCAAACCCGTCCCCTCCGCTCCCCTCTCTGGCCCTTGAGCGTGACGCTCCCGGGACGCGCCCCCTGGCGCGCGGGGCTTGCGGCAGCCGCCGTGCTGCTGGCGGCTCTCTTCGCCGTTACCCTCTGGCCGGACCTCCTGCCCACGCGCAGGCAGGCGGCGGAGGAGCAGCAGGGAGCGCGCCCCACCCTGCCGGTGCAGGCGGTGGACAGCGGCAGGGGCAGCGAGGGACTTGGCCAGACCCGGCGGGTGGGGATCCCCGCCGGCCCACCCCGGGCGCAGGTCTCCGAGATCCCCCGCCTGCCCTTGGAGCGGCAGGTGGTCCGCCAGGCCGAGCTGACGGTCGAGGTCACCAGCTTCGAGGACGCTTCCGCGTCCCTGGTGCGCATCGCCGAGGCCGATGGCGGCTTCGTCGCCGACTCCACCACGTCGCAGGGGGAGCCACCGCAGGGGACGTTCGTCCTGCGCGTACCCGCCCGCGCCTTCTCCCGCACACTGGACCAGATCGAAGCGCTGGGCGAGGTCAGGGGGCGGCGGGTCAGCGGGCAGGACGTCACCGAGGAGTTCGTCGACCTGCAGGCGCGCATCCGCAACCTGGAGAGGCACGAGCGGCAGCTCCTCACCTTCATGGAGCGGGCGACCCGAGTGGCCGACCTGCTGGCCATCGAACAGGAGCTCTCCCGCGTCCGCGGGGAGAGCGAGCGGTTGAGAAGGCGGCTGCGCTTCCTCGCCCACCGCGTAGAACTGGCCGCGGTTCAGCTGACGCTGCGCC
>JBBIIQ010000201.1:0-390 GCA_037446405.1 Armatimonadota bacterium
CATCTTGTTTCGGGAAGCTTTGGTGAACGCGCTAACCGCCCCGGTTTCGGCCTTGGCCAACGGGCTGGCCTATTTCTTCACCGGTACTTTCTTCGTCGAAGTGGCTTTTGGAGTGGGCGGGATCGGTTCGCTCACATACGATGCCATCCGGAATAAAGACATCACACTTCTTGCCGGCGTTTGCCTGCTGTTTGCCGTTGTGATTTCGGTCTTGTCAGCCGTGCTCGATCTGGCGCAACCGCTGCTGAATCCGAAACTCAGGAGGCGTTATGCCGGGCAACTCTAAGTTTGCTTCCTTCGCCGCGGCTGCCTGGCTGGCGGCCATCCTCTGTTTCTCCGCCGCCACACCCTTGCTGCCCCTGCCTGATCCTCTGACAGTGGACCTGGATC
>JBBIIQ010000201.1:455-3649 GCA_037446405.1 Armatimonadota bacterium
GAGCTTGGCAGAGATGTTCTTTCGCGCCTGCTTCACGCCGCTGGCTCCACACTGGAGATCGTGACCGGGGCCACAGCGGTCTCTCTGGGCATTGCCATCCTGCTCGGCTTGCTGGCCGGCTTCCGAGGCGGCTGGCCGGACGTGCTTGTCCGTATCGGTGTGGACTTGATGTGGAGCGTACCCTTCGTGGTTTTCGTGGTGCTCATAGTGGGAGTAGTCGGGGTTTCGAAGCTCACGCTAATTGCCACCATCGGCCTCATCAACTGGGTCGGCCCGGCGCGCGTGATTCGGGCTGAGGTGGCCCGCCTCCGGGACGCGGATTTCGTTACGGCAGCACGGGCGCATGGCTACGCGCGGCGCATGATACTTGTGAACGAGATCTTGCCCAATCTGCGGCGCAGCGTGTACACGCTGGCCGCCTATGGAGCGATCGAAGTCCTCACCCTCGAGACGGGTCTGGCCTTCGTGGGGCTCAGTCTCCCTGCGCCCGCGCCCACCTGGGGCGGGACGCCACCCTGGCCAGCCTGGTCGCCGGCTTCGGCGGCAGCCTGGTGAAGACTGACGTGGAGTCGAAGCTGCAGGGACCCGGCGCCCAGTCGGAGATGCTGGGTCTGTACTTCGCCGACGACCGGCAGCACTTCGACTACCACACCCTGCAGGAGCACCTGGCGGCGCACACCCTGAGCGACCTGCTCTACAAGGGCGCGGTGAAGGACCGGGGGCGGACGGTCTTCGCCGGCCTGATCCGCGTCCACCCCGGGGCGCAGAAGACCAACGCCTTCCAGTCCAACCGCAACCTCATCCTGAACGCCGGGGCCAAGTCCGACAGCATCCCCAAGCTGGAGATCATGGCCAACGACCTGCGCTGCACCCACGGCTCGGCCACCAGCCGGCTGAATGACGAGCACCTCTTCTACCTGATGAGCCGGGGGCTGCGGCGGCAGCAGGCGGTGCAGATGGTCGTGGACGGCTTCTTCGCCGAGGTGCTGGATCGGATCCCCCTGGAGCGGCTGCGGCAGCGGGTGCAAGAGGAGATTGCGGGCAAGATCGCGGAGTCATCCCAGGGATGAGCGGGTTCGTCAAGGTGGCCACGGTGGACCAGGTTCCCCCCGGGCAGGGACGGCGGGTGGACGTGGACGGGCGGCGCATCGCCCTCTTCAACGTGGGCGGGCGGTTCTACGCGGTGGACGACACCTGCACCCACGAGGAGGCCTCGCTGTCCGCGGGCGCGCTCTCCGGGGAGATCGTGGCCTGTCCCAAGCACGGGTCGCGCTTCCACCTGCCCACTGGCCGGGTGCTCTCGCTGCCGGCGGTGCGCCCCGTGGACACGTACGAGGTGAAGGTCGAGGGCACCGACGTCCTCGTGCTGCCCCAGCCGCGCAAGGGCGTGGGCATGCCGCACAAGGTCTCATAGGGCGGCGCGCGCCGGGAGGTGCGGTCATGATCCCCGAACGGGTGCGGGAAGACTTCCCCCTCCTGCAGCAGCGGGTGCACGGGAAACCCCTGGTCTACCTGGACAGTGCCGCCACCTCGCAGAAGCCGCGCGTGGTCCTGGAGGCGCTGGCCCGCTACTACCGCGAGTACAACGCCAACGTGCACCGCGGCATCTACGCCCTGGCCGAGCTGGCCACGCAGCGCTACGAGGAGGCCCGCGCGCGCGTCGCCCGCTTCATCAACGCCCCCCGCCCCGAGGAGGTGGTCTTCACCCGCGGCACCACCGAGGCCATCAACCTGGTGGCCTACACCTGGGGCCGCGCCACCATCCGCCCCGGCGACGAGATCCTGCTCACGGAGATGGAGCACCACAGCAACATGGTGCCCTGGCAGCTCCTGGCGGCGGAGAAGGGGGCGCGTCTGCGCTACCTCTCCTTCGACGGCCAGGGGCGGCTGGCGCTGGAGGAGCTGGAGACGCTGCTCAGCGAGCGGACGAAGCTGGTGGCGGTGACCCAGCAGTCCAACGTCCTGGGGACCATCAACCCGGTCGAGGAGATCGCGCGGCGCGCCCACGCCGTGGGCGCGCGCGGGGTGGTGGGCGGGGCGCAGCGCCGGCCGCCCAAGCCGGTGGGCGGGCAGGGGCGGGGCGGCGCCGTCCTGGCCGTGTCCCCGGCCCAGATGTGCGGGCCCACCGGCGCCGGGGCGCTGTGGGCGCGCTACGAGCTGCTGCAGGCCATGCCTCCCTTCCACGGCGGCGGGGAGATGATCATGCTGGTCACCCTGGAGGGGGCCACCTACAAGGACCCGCCGCACAAGTTCGAGGCGGGGACGCCCAACATCGCCGACTGCATCGTCTGGGCCACGGCCATCGACTACCTGGAAGGCTTCGGCATGGCGGCCATCCGGGAGCACGAGCGCCAGTTGCTGCGCTACGCCCTGGGGCAGCTGCGCGAGGTGCCGGGGGTGCGGGTCTTCGGTCCCGAGGACGTGGAGCAGCGCGGCAGCGCCATCGCCTTCGACGTGCAGGGGGTGCACCCGCATGACGTGGCCCAGGTGCTGGACCAGGAGGGCATCGCCGTGCGCGCCGGGCACCACTGCGCCCAGCCGCTGCACCGCCGCCTGGGCCTGGCCGCGTCCACACGGGCCAGCCTTTACCTGTACAATACCCCGGGGGACATCGATGCCCTGACGCGCGGCCTGGAGACCGTGCGCCGGCTGTTCACGCCACGCACCGCGGTGCGAGACCGCTAGGTCCTGCTCGGTCTGGCCCGCGGCCGGAAGGAGACCGAGACGTGGGCCTGGACGACCTGTACCGCGAGATCATCCTCGACCACTACGCCCACCCGCGCAACCGCGGCCGGCTGGCCACCGCCGACATCACCGTGGAGGGAGCCAACCCGCTGTGCGGGGACGAGCTGGCCCTCGACGTGCGCCTGGAGGGTGGGGTGATCGCGGAGGTGCGCTTCGAGGGGCGGGGCTGCTCCATCAGCCAGGCCTCCGCCTCCATGCTGACCGAGGAGGTGCGGGGCAAGACCCTGGCCCAGGCGCGGGAGCTGGTGGCCGCCTTCAAGGCCATGATGCGCGGCGAGACCTCGCCGTTTGACGACACCGACCTGGCGGCGCTGCAGGGGGTGCGCAAGTTCCCCGTGCGGGTGAAGTGCGCCACGCTGGCCTGGGTCGCCCTGGACCAGGGGATCGAGGAGTTCCAGCGGGGCCGGGCGGCGGCGCGGGCGACCACCGAGGTGCCGGAGTAGCATGGC
>JBBIIQ010000202.1:0-3625 GCA_037446405.1 Armatimonadota bacterium
CGCACCTCTTCGAGGGGCCGCCCCGCAAGGACCTCCGCCACCACCGCCGGGACCTCCAGGCCCTGGCGGCGCAGGCCGGCCTCCACAGCCAGCAGCCGCTGCAGCGTCGCCTCCGCCCGCCGCGTCGCCTCCTGCTCCCGGGCGGCCAGCCGCTGAACCGCGGCCACCACCTCCTCCTCCCCGGTGGAGAGCAGGCGCAGGACGTCGGCCAGCAGGCGGCTCTGTCGGCGGCGGTCCCGCAGGGCGCGCCAGCCGCAGAGGAACTGAACGCGCGTCCCGCCCTTGTACCGCTCCCAGCCGGTGACGGCCACCATCCCTACCTCGCCTGTGGCCCGCACGTGCGTCCCGCCGCAGGCCGAGCGGTCGAAGCCCTCGACCTCCACCAGGCGAATCGTCCCGGACTTCTGCGGCGGGCGGCGCAGTCCCCAGCGGCCGACCTCCGTCTCGTCGACGAAGTGGAGGCGCACCGGCCGGTTGTCCATCACCACGGCGTTGGCGGCATCCTCCAGCCGCGCCGCCTCCGCCGGGCCGAACTGCACGGCATCCAGGTCCACCGTGCAGCGCTCGGCGCCCAGGTGGACGGCCAGCGTCGTCGCGCCCAGCTCCCGCAACGCCGCCTGGGAGAGGAGGTGCTGGCCGGTGTGCTGCTGCATGTGGTCGAAGCGGCGCTCCCAGTCCACGCGTCCCTCGACCACCTGCCCGGGGAGGGTGGCGGGATCGCCGCCGTCGAGGCGGTGCAAGACGCGGCCGTCATCGGTCTCCGTCACCTCCAGGACGGGCAGGTCTCCCAGGAGGCCGGTATCGTGCAGCTGCCCGCCGGAGGTGGGGTAGAAGGCGGTGCGGTCCAGCTCCACCACCACTCCGCCGGGGGCGGCGCGCGCGGCCAGCACGCGCGCCCGAAAGGTGCGCAGGTAGGCGTCGGAGAGGTAGAGCCGCTCGGTCATCCCTGCGGGAGCGCCATGCCGGTCTAGCGTCTCAGGCTGAGCGTGAGGCCGTCCCGCAGCGGCAGGAGCACCGAGTGCAGGCCGGGGTGGCCGAAGGCCAGCCTGTTGTACTGGCGGACCCCTTCACGGTCGGCGGCAGACCAGCGTCCCTCCGGCGCGGCGGCGGCCACCTCCCCGCCCAGCAGGGCGTTGTCGGCAACCAGCAGCCCCCCGTCGGCCAGCAGGGGGAGGGCCAGGTCGAAGTAGGCCGGGTACTCGGTCTTCACCGCGTCCAGGAAGATGAGCCCGTAGGTCATCCCCCGCAGCGCGGGCAGCACCTGCAGCGCGGCGCCGGGCAGGACCTCCACCAGGTCGGAGAGGTCCGCCCGGGAGAGGTTGGCCTGCGCCCGGGCGATGCGTTCCGGGCGCAGCTCGATGGTCTGCAGCCGCCCTCCGTACTCCCGCAGCGCCCGCCCCATCCAGATGGCGGAGTAGCCGATGGCCGCCCCCACCTCCAGGACCCGCGAGGGACGGGCCAGGCGCACCAGCAGGGCCAGGAGGCTGCCCACGTGAGGGCCGCAGATGGGGATGTGCTCCTCCCGCGCCTGCGCCTCCAGCTCGACCAGCAGCGGGTCGCGCGGCGGCAGCAGGTCATCCAGGTACTGCAGGACGCGGCTGGGCAGCAGCTCCGGCATCACGGTCTCCACGATCCCGGCTGTGTTCTAGCAAAGCGTAGCGCATCCTCCCCCCGCAGGTACAGCGCAGTTGTTGCTCCTGTTTACTTCCCCGCAGGCCTGTGCTAGACTGCGCGGCGGCAGGTAGGGCGCAGCGCGCAGTATCTGTACGTTGCAGAGAAGGGAGAAGGGTCTTGATGGCCACCGGCACGGTGAAGTGGTTCAGCGCGGAGAAGGGCTACGGCTTCATCTCCGCGGAAGGCGGCAAGGACGTCTTCGTGCACTACACCGCGATCCAGTCTGACGGCTTCCGCACCCTCCAGGAGGGGCAGACCGTGCAGTTCGACATCGTGGAAGGCAAGAAGGGTCCGCAGGCGGCAAACGTCACCATCCTCTAGATCACGCTCGCCAGCGCCAGGCGGCAGCCCGGGGATTCCCCGGGCTGCCGTGTTTCTGCCCGAAGCGCCCAGGGGAGAATGCGGCCCGCCGCGAATCTCCATCACCGTGGCCCTGCTCACCCTGGTGGACTACCTCTTCCTGTTTCTCTACCTGGCCCTGCTGGTGCGGGTCATCCTCTCGTGGCTGCCTGGCGCGCTGGGGAGCGGGGCCGCCGTCTTCATCTACAGGATCACCGACCCGCTCCTGGCCCCGCTGCGGCGGCTGATTCCCCCGGTGGGCGGGCTGGACATCACCCCGCTGATCGC
Organism: Armatimonadota bacterium; assembly: GCA_037446405.1. Taxonomy (GTDB): domain Bacteria; phylum Sysuimicrobiota; class Sysuimicrobiia; order Sysuimicrobiales; family Humicultoraceae; genus Humicultor. The sequence continues at coordinate 2,302 of JBBIIQ010000202.1, forward strand.
CTTCCTGGTGCTGGGCGCGGCCCAGCGCATCGTCCGCGAGATCCTGCTCGGCCTGATGTTCTGATCTGCCGGGACGGCACGGACCCTATCGGCGCGGAAGCCCCGCCTGGCGGCGGCTACGGGCTGGGGCCGTCGGGCACAGCGTTCTCCTCCGGCCGGCCGGAGGTGGCCAGCCCGGCTGCGGCCAGCAGCGCCGGCACGTTCAGCCCCAGGGCCAAAAGGAGCGTGTTCCGCAGGCCGATGACATCGGCGGTGGCCCCCACTGCCGTGAGCATCAGCCCGCCGATGCCCCAGGCCAGGCCCATGACGATGCTGGAGGCCAGGCTGGCGTGCTGCGGCAGGCTCTCCTGCGCCATGGTCACGGTCACCGGTGCGGAGGTGTACAGCAGGACCCCTGCCACGGGGAGGAGGAGGAACCCCCAGCCTAACGGCGCCAGCAGGTAGAGCGCCATCAGCGGGGCGCTCAGCACCAGCGAGAGCAGCAACACCGCCCGGCGCCCCAGCCACTCGGCCAGGACGCCACCGGTGAACCCGCCGGCCGCCCCGATCCCCCCGAAGAGGAAGACGGCGGTCCCGCCCAGGATCAGGGAGAGCCCCCGCTCCCGCAGCAGCAGCGGCAGGAAGGTGATGAAGGAGATGGAGACGATGCTGCGCACGACCACGTAGATCCACAGCAGGAGGAGCGTGCGCCGCTGCGCCCGGAGCGCCCGGCGGATGGTCCCGGCGCGGGCGGGACGCGCCGTGGGCCAGTGCCAGAGCAGCGCGGCGAGCAGGAGCATGAGGGCCGCTCCGGGGAGGCCGGCCGGGAGGGTCCAGGACAGCCCCTGCCACTGCACCAGGGCGGCGATGTACAGCGGGCCCACGGCGTAGGCCAGTTCGCCGCCGGCGACGAAGATGGCCAGGCCCGTGGCGCGGCGGGCGCCGCTGTGGAACCCGGCGGAGGCCGCGCCCTGCGGGTGAAAGGCCGCTGTGCCGATCCCGGCGCAGAGCAGGGCCACGACCAGCGCCGGATACGTGGGCAGGACCCCCGTGAGGCTCATGGCCGCCACCGTAAGCAGAGGGCCCAGGGCGACCAGGCGGCCGCGGCTGAGGCGGTCGGCGACCAGGCCGAAGAGCGGTTGCGAGAGCGCCGACGAGGTGTTCAGGATCGTGCCCAGGAGCCCGGCCAGCGCCAGGCTCAGGTTGAAGCGGGGCACGAGCAGCGGCAGCAGCGGGGAGAGCCAGGCCATGTGGAAGTCGTTGAGGAAGTGGGCGAGGGTGACGCCAAGCAGCCGCCGCCGCTGCATCGGGGGCGCGGGGGGAACGGTGGGACGGAGGGCGTCAC
>JBBIIQ010000203.1:0-3620 GCA_037446405.1 Armatimonadota bacterium
GATGCGTCACCCCTGGATCGCCGCGGCGCGGGTGCGCGCCCGCCCGCCGCACGGGATCCTCATCCGCATCCGCGAGCGCACCCCCGCCGCCGCCGTCCCCGCAGCCTCCGGCTACGCCGTCGTCGACGCCGCCGGCGTCGTGCTGGAAGTGCGGGCGTCGCGCCCGGACCTGCTCCTGGTTTCAGAGCTGGGCAGCGCGCCCCCCTGGGTGGCCCCCGGAGAGGAGATCCCCTCAGCGGCGGTGCGCGCCGGGCTGCGCCTGCTTCCCCTCCTGCCGCAGGCCCTCCGCGCCACGGCGGCGCACCTGCAGGTGACGCGGACGCAGGAGGTGTTCATCTACACTGCGGACGGCCTGGAGCTCCGCGCCGGCCCACTGCGCGGGCTGCGGCAGCGCCTCGCCGCCGCCCCCGAGATCCTGCGGACGATCCGCGCCCAGGGGGTCGACCTCGAGTACGTCGACCTGAGCCTCCCCGACCAGGCGATCGTGAAGCCGCGCGGTGCGCGAGCTCGTGGTCCATGACCCGAGAGCCGTCAAGGACTTCATTGCCAGGTATGAGGCCCGGTTGGGATCTCTGGTGAAGCGCGAGGTGCACGCCAGAGGCCGGCCGGTCAGCGGGGGCCGGCTCGTGCCGGCCGGGAGGAGAGTCGCCGCCGGGGAGGAGGAGTCCCTGCGGGGGCGTGGAAGTACCGCATGATTGGCGCCCCCGGGGGCGCCGGAACGACAACGTGCCCATCCGGGGCGGGCGGGGCCCGTCCCGGAGACGACGGACCTGATACGGACCTGGAGTCGCACCTGTGCCGAAGAAGGGCCTGGTCGTTGGTCTGGATATTGGCACCACCAAGGTCTGCGCCCTCGCAGGCGAGGTGGACGAAGACGGAGAGGTCCACATCGTGGGGGTGGGGACCTCTCCCTCTTTGGGCCTGCGCAAGGGCGTCGTCGTCGACCTGGACGCCACCATCAAGGCCATCGAGGAGGCGGTAGAGCGCGCCGAGCGCATGGCCGGCGCCCGCTTCAGTTCCGCCTTCGTCTCCGTCTCCGGCGAGCACATCGCCTCGGCCAATTCCCGCGGCATCGTCGCCGTCGCCCGCAGCGACCACGAGATCGAGGCGGGGGACGTCGCCCGGGTCGTGGAGGCAGCGCGGATGAACGCGTTGCCCCCCTCCGACCGCGACCTGATCCACCTGCTGCCGCGCGACTTCGTCGTGGACGGCCAGGACGGCGTGCGCAACCCCGTGGGCATGTTCGGCGCCCGGCTGGAGGTCGAGGCGCACATCGTCACGGGCCTGGCCACGATCCTGGCCAACGTGGCCAAGTGCGTCCAGGAAGCGGGCCTGGAGGTGGAGGAGCTGGTCCTGGAGCCGCTGGCCTCGGCGGAGGCGGTGCTCACCCCTGCCGAGCGGGAGCTGGGGACCGTGCTGGCGGACATCGGCGGGGGCACCACCAGCATCGGCGTCTTCGTCGGCGGCGGCCTCTGTCACAGCGCCATTCTCCCGGTGGGCGGCACCCACCTGACCAACGACATCGCCGTCGGCCTGCGCACGCCCATCAGCGAGGCGGAGAAGCTCAAGGTCCGCGCCGGCGCCGCCTCTCCCGGCATGGCCGCGGAGGGAGAGCTGATCGAGGTCTTCAACGTCGGCGACCGGACGCCGCGGATCCTCCCGCGGCGGCTCCTCTGCGAGATCATCGAGCCGCGGGTGGCGGAGATCATGAGCCTGCTGCGGGCAGAGCTGCGGCGTAGCGGCTACGCCCACCTGGTGCCGGGAGGCGTGGTGCTCACCGGCGGAACCGCACAGCTGGCGGGGATTGCCCCGTACGCCGCCGAGGCCCTGGAGCTGCCGGCGCGGACCGGCGCACCGGAGCACGTCAGCGGGGTGACGGACGCGGTGCGCAGCCCCATCTACAGCACCGCGGTGGGGCTGGTACAGATCGGGGCGCGGGAGCGCAGCGGGCTGCGCCTGCTGCGGCAGGGCAACGGGAGCAGAGGCGCCATGGGGTGGTTGCGCGGCGTCTTCCGCGCCGTGCTGCAGGGCGCCTAGCGCCAGAGACGGAGGAGTGCCCGGGGTCCCCGCACCCACCCAGCCGGCTCCCTTGGGGAGCGTGGCGGGGGACCACGGGTAGCGCAGCAGCGAATTCGCCGGGTGGGCTGGGGGAGGAGAGGCCATGGGACACACGGAGCGCGATCTGCGCCGCTACGCGGCGATCAAGGTGGTGGGTATCGGCGGCGGGGGAAGCAATGCCGTCAACCGCATGATCCATGCCGGCCTGCGTGGGGTGGAGTTCATTGCCATCAACACCGACGCGCAGGCCCTGGCCCTCTCCAACGCCGACCGGAAGATCCACATCGGGGCCAAGACGACCAAGGGGCTGGGGGCGGGCGGCGACCCCGCCGTGGGCCGGCAGGCCGCGGAAGAGAGCAAGGAGGACCTCTACGAGGCTCTGGAGGGCGCGGACATGGTCTTCATCACCGCGGGCATGGGCGGTGGGACGGGGACCGGTGGAGCGCCCGTCATCGCCGAGCTCGCCCGCGACCTGGGGGCGCTGACCATCGGCGTGGTGACCAAGCCCTTCTCCTTCGAGGGGCGGCGCCGCCAGGCCACGGCCGAGGAAGGCGCGCGCAGCCTCAAGCAGAAGGTGAACACGCTGATCACCATCCCCAATGACCGTCTCCTGCAGATCGTGGACCGCTCGGTCACCATCGTCGAGGCCTTCCGCGTCGCCGACGACGTGCTGCGGCAGGGCGTGCAGGGGATCGCCGACCTGATCACGGTGCCGGGCCTGATCAACCTGGACTTCGCCGATGTGCGCACGGTGATGGCGGAAGCGGGCTCGGCGCTGATCGGCATCGGCGTGGCCAGCGGCGAGGACCGCGCTCTGCGCGCGGCCCAGGCGGCGGTGAGCAGCCCGCTGCTGGAGACCTCGATGAACGGCGCCCGCGGGGTGCTCATCAACGTCACCGGCGGGCTGGACCTGGGGCTGATGGAGGTTTCGGAGGCGGCGCAGATCGTCAAGGACGCGGCGGACCCCGACGCCAACATCATCTTCGGCGCGGTGATCGACGACAAGGCCGACGGCGAGATCCGCATCACGGTCATCGCCACCGGCTTCGACGGGGCCCGCCCGGAGGGGAACGGGCAGCCGGAGGAGCCCCTGCGGCTGAAGGAGCCGGTGAAGGTGATCGACGACCTGGACATCCCCGCCTTCCTGCGCCGCCGCTAGGCGGCCGCGTCGACACGACCGAACAGAACGAGGTCCGGACCTCGTTCTGTTCGGTCGTGTGGCGTCCGGTTGGGAGGAGCCGCCCCCTCCCGCACCGGTGACAATGCCCCGCCGTCCGTCTATGCTGGAATTCGTCCGTGAGCGTAACACTGCCCGAGGAGCTTCCCGCCCAGGTCCAGGAGCTGGCCCGCCTGGTGGCGGCGTCCTTCCTCGTCGAGGACATCCTCTTCGAGGGGGAGCGGCCGGCCTTCGTCATCCGCCGCCCGGCGGACGTGCAGTCCGCCTTTGCCGCCCTGCGCCGCCGGTTGCAGCCGCTGCGCCTGGTGCCGGCGCTGCGCCGCCGCCGCGGCCGGGATCTGGTCATCCTGCTGCCGGAGCCCCCGCCCCTGAGCACCCGCGGGGG
>JBBIIQ010000204.1:0-3560 GCA_037446405.1 Armatimonadota bacterium
AAGGAGGAGGGGCGGGAGGGGGAGGTGGTGCTGCACCTGCACCCGCGCCTGGCTCCGGTCACCGTGGCCGTGCTGCCGCTGGTGAAGCGGGAGCGGATGCCGCAGATCGCCCGGGAGGTGGCCGCGGAGCTGCGGCGCACCTGGGTGGTGGAGTACGACGAGAACGGCTCCATCGGCCGCCGCTACCGCCGCTACGACGAGATCGGCACGCCCTGGTGCGTGACCGTGGACAGCCAGACGCAGAAGGACGAGACGGTGACCGTGCGCGACCGGGATTCCATGGCCCAGGACCGCGTGAAGATCGCCGAGCTGCGGGCCTTCCTCGCCCCGCGGCTGGAGGCGACGGCGCCCCTGCGGGCGCCCACTGAGGCACGCTGAGCGCAGAGCTCGAAGGAGGCAGGGGGATGGCGGAGGTCAAGGAGCGGGAGCCGGCGACGCAGAGCCGCTGGACACTGCTGTTCGAGGAGGGCAACGCCCAGATGCGCGACCTCCTGGGAGGTAAGGGGGCCGGGCTGGCGGAGATGAGCCGCATCGGGCTGCCGGTGCCCCCCGGGTTCACCATCACCACCGAGGCCTGCCTGGAGTACTTCCGTCTGGGCCGCCGCTTCCCCGAAGGGTTGATGGACGAGGTGCGGGAGAAGCTGCGCCTGATCGAGCAGCGCACGGGCAAGAAGTTCGGCGATACCAGGTCGCCCCTGCTGCTGTCGGTGCGCTCTGGGGCCAAGTTCAGCATGCCCGGGATGATGGACACCGTGCTCAACCTGGGCAGCACCCCCGCGACCATCGAGGCCCTCGCCCGGGCCACCGGCGACGCCCGCTTCGCCTATGACTCCTACCGCCGCTTCATCCAGATGTTCGGCAACGTGGTCCTGGGGGTGAAGCACGAGCGCTTCGAGGAAGCCCTCGCCGCCCTGAAGCAGGCCCGCGGCGTGCAGCACGACGTGGAGCTGACGGCGCAGGACCTGCAGGCGCTGATCGAGGACTACCGGCGCATCGTGCACGAGGCCACCGGCGCCCGGTTCCCCGACGACCCGCTGCAGCAGCTGGAGATGGCCATCCGCGCGGTGTTCGAGTCCTGGAACACGCCGCGGGCGGTGAGCTACCGCACCTACCACCGCATCCCCCACGACCTGGGGACGGCGGTGAACGTGCAGACCATGGTCTTCGGCAACATGGGGCCGGACTCGGGCACGGGGGTGGCCTTCACCCGGAACCCCGCCAGCGGTGAGCGGGCACTCTATGGGGAGTACCTGCTGAATGCCCAGGGGGAGGACGTGGTGGCCGGCATCCGCACGCCCCGCCCCATCGCCGAGCTGGCGCGGGAGCTGCCGCAGGCCTACCAGGAGCTGCAGCGCATCGCCGAGCTGCTGGAGCGGCACTACCGGGACGTGCAGGACATCGAGTTCACCATCGAGCGCGGCCGCCTCTACATGCTGCAGACGCGGGCGGGCAAGCGCACGGCGCAGGCGGCGGTGAAGATTGCCGTGGACATGGTGCATGAGGGGCTGATCGACAAGACGGAGGCGCTGCTGCGCGTGGACGCCAACGAGTTCGAGAAGATCCTGCACCGTCAGGTGGACCCCTCCGCGCCGCGGACGGTCCTGGCCCGGGGGCTGGCCGCCAGCCCCGGCGCGGCGCAGGGCGCCGTGGTCTTCGACGCCGACGCCGCCGCGGAGCGTGGCCGGGCGGGGGAGCGGGTCATCCTCGTGCGCACGGAGACCAACCCCAACGACGTGCACGGGATGCTGGTGGCCCAGGGCATCCTCACGGGGCGGGGCGGGATGACCAGCCACGCCGCCATCGTGGCCCGCGGCATCGGCACGCCGGCGGTGGTGGGGGCGGAGGCGCTGCGCATCGACGAGCACGCCCGCCTGTTCAGCGTGAACGGCACCACCGTGCGCGAGGGGGACGTCATCACCATCGACGGCAACAGCGGCGAGGTCATCCTGGGGCCGGGGCCGCTGCTGGCGCCGCGGCGGGCGCGGCACGTGCAGGAGTTCCTGCGGTGGGCCGACGAGGTGCGCACCCTGGGCGGGCGGGCCAACGCCGACTACCCCGAGGACGCGCGCAAGGCGCGGGAGCTGGGCGCCGAAGGCATCGGCCTGTGCCGCACCGAGTACATGTTCACCAAGGAGGAGCGCCAGTCCACCTACCTGGAGATGATCATGGCGGAGACGGAGGCGGCGCGGCGGCAGGCCCTGGCGCGCCTGGAGCCGCTGCAGAAGGAGGACTTCAAGGGCCTCTTCCGGGAGATGGTCGGCCGCCCTGTGATCATCCGCCTGTTTGACCCGCCGCTGCACGAGTTCCTCCCGCCGCTGCACCAGCTGGCGGAGGAGATCACGCGCATCGAGCTTGGGGGAGAGGAGTCCGCCTGGCTGGCCAAGGAGCGCGACCGGCTGGGCATCCCCGCCCAGGACCCGGGACGGCTGGAGCGGCTGCGTGCCCTGCGCCGCCGCGTGCAGGAGCTGCAGGAGGTGAACCCCATGCTCGGCCTGCGTGGCTGCCGCCTGGGGATCCTCTACCCGGAGATCAACGAGATGCAGGTGCGGGCCATCCTGCTGGCGGCCATCGAGCTGAAGCGGGACGAGGGGCTGGAGGTCATCCCCGAGATCATGATTCCCCTGGTGGGTCACGTCAACGAGCTGCGCGCCGTGCACGAGCAGCTGAGCCGCATCGCCGCGGAGCTGGTGCGCGCCTCCGGGGTGAACATCCGCTACATGTTCGGCACGATGATCGAGCTGCCGCGGGCCGCGCTGGTGGCCGACCAGATCGCCGAGCTGGCGGAGTTCTTCTCCTACGGCACCAACGACCTGACGCAGACCGTCTTCGGCTTCTCCCGCGACGACGCCCAGGCCAAGTTCCTGACCAAGTATGTGGAGCGGGGGATCCTGACCGAGGACCCCTTCCGCGTGCTGGACCGGGAGGGGGTGGGCAAGCTGATGCAGATCGGCACCGAGCTGGGCAAGAAGACGCGCCCGGATCTGGAGGTGGGCATCTGCGGCGAGCACGGCGGCGACCCCTCGTCGGTGGAGTTCTGCCATCAGATCGGGCTGGACTACGTCTCCTGCTCCGCCTTCCGCGTGCCCATCGCCCGTCTGGCCGCGGCGCAGGCGGCGCTGCGGGAGAAGGTGGAGGTGGCCAGGGACGTCTAGCCGGTGTGGCGGCGGGGCAGCGCGGTGACCATCCGCGAAGAGATCGAGGCGCGGGAGGAGGCCACGCTGGCTCCGGAGGCGGCGCTGGCCAGGACCTCCCGCGGCCGGGCGGTTCCCGAGCCTGAAGACGACCTGCGCACCTGCTTTCAGCGGGACCGCGACCGCATCCTGCACAGCAAGGCCTTTCGCCGCCTGAAGCACAAGACGCAGGTCTTCCTCGCCCCCGAAGGGGACCACTACCGCACGCGGCTGACGCACACCCTGGAGGTGGCGCAGATCGCCCGCACCATCGCCCGGGCCCTGCGGCTGAACGAGGACCTGACGGAGGCCATCGCCCTGGGGCACGACCTGGGGCACCCACCATTTGGCCACGCCGGCGAGGCCGCGCTGGACGCGGCCATGCGCCCC
>JBBIIQ010000205.1:0-3559 GCA_037446405.1 Armatimonadota bacterium
GAAGCCCCTGGCCCTGCAGCCGGCAAGGGAGTGGAGCGACGTCCCGGCGGGTGGACCCCGGCCGCCTCTCCAGGGCGAACTGGAACTGGGGGCGGTGAACGCCCTGGTCCGGCTGCACATCCTCCTGGTGGACTCCCACGGGGCCGGCTATGACCGGCTCATCCTGGCGGCGGAGCGAAACGCGGCCCGCCCGCTGGCCGTGGTGCAGCGCGGGCAGTGGTCTCCCTGGATCGAGCAGGCAGTGGGGGAGACGCGGGGAGTCTTCAGGCTGAAGCTGGTACACCTCTCCCCGGACGGGCAGCAGGTGGAGATCTACGTCAGCGACATCTTCAAGGTCGAGGGCTGGGCGTATCCCCCGGGGCTGGAGGCTGAGATCGTGCGGCAGGTTGGTCCCTACCTGGAGGGGCTCGAGTGCCCCTATGTCCCGGTGGATCTCAACGTGCGGCCGTATGGTCCGGTGAACATCTCGCCCTCCCTGATGCTGGAGCACGCCCGCATGCAGGCCGAGTGGATGGTCAGGCTGGCTGCCCACCTGCGCGCCGCGCACGAGACCGAGGCGCTGATCCTGCACTATCACTACCTCGACGCCCTGAATCACACGTATCTGGGATATCTCTACGATCGGTTGCCGGCGACCACTGCGCGGCGCACGGCAGAGACGTGGGAGCTCTACGCGGAGTCCTACGCGGTGGTCGATGAGCTCATCGGCGGCGTCGTCGAGGCCATGGCCGACGAGGGGACGCTGGTGGTCGTCACCTCCGACCACGCCGCCCTGCCGTGCTGGAAGTATGTGGCCATCACGCGTGCGCTGCTCCAGGCGGGGCTGATGGCGTTCCCCTGGGATGCCGCCGCCGGCCGGTACCTCCTGGACCCGGCGCAGACCAGGGCGGTGCCGTATCTGGATCCGCAGCATATCTGGGTGAACCTCCAGGGCCGCGAACCGGATGGGACCGTGCCGCCGAACCGCTATGAGGACGTGCGGGAGGCCGTCGTCCAGGCGCTCCTGGCCATCCGCGATCCCGAGACGGGGGAGTGCCCGCTGGAACTGGTGGCGCGGCGGGAGGAGCTGGGGCTGGCGGGCAGGGCCCAGGAGCGCATCGGCGACGTGGTGTTTTTCCTCCGCCCGGGATATACCACCTGGGACGGCACGCTGGAGTCCCTGCGCTTCCACGCCATCAGCCCGGAGCGCATGCCGCAGCCCCTGGTGACGCCGTCGCTGGAGGTGGTGGGGCATCACACGCCTTACCTGCCCACGGCGACGCTGGACGCCTTCACCAACAGCGCCATGACCCTTCTGGCAGGCCCCTCTGTGCGGGGGGGCTACCGCCGGTCTACCCCTATCCGGCTGATCGACCTTGCCCCGACCATCGCGCACGTGCTGGGTGTGCCTGCGCCCCGCGACGCGCAGGGGGCGGTTCTCTCGGACATCCTCGAGCCGGTGTGAGCACGGTCCCCCCTGACGCAGCGCTCGCCCTCCAGGATCTGTCCATGACCTTCCGGGCCCGCGGCCGCGAGGAGCGCGTCCTCGAGCGCATCTCCCTGGTCATCCGTCGGGGCGAGATCTTCGTCCTCTTGGGGCCCAGTGGCTGCGGGAAGTCCACGCTGCTGCGGCTGATCGCCGGGTTCTTCACGCCCACGAGTGGAGAGATCCTCTCGTCGGGCGTGCCCGTGCGCACCCCCGGGCGGGACCGTGGGATGGTCTTCCAGTCCGTCGACGCCCCGTTGTTCGACTGGCTCACCGTGCAGGAGAACGTGGAGTTCGGTCTGCGCATGGCCGGCTGGTCGCTGCCGGAGCGGCGGGCGCATGCCCGCCGCCTGATCGCCACCGTGGGCCTGACCGGGCACGAGCAGAAGTACCCGCGCGAGCTGTCCGGGGGGATGAAGCAGCGCGTGCAGATCGCGCGGGCGTTGGCCGTGGATCCGGCCGTCCTCCTGATGGACGAGCCCTTCGCCGCCCTGGACGCGCAGACTCGCAAGATCATGCAGCGGGAGATCGTGCGCATCTGGCGCGAGGTGGGCAAGACCATCGTCTACGTCACCCACGACATCCGGGAGGCGCTGCTGTTGGGCCAGCGGGTGGCCGTGATGACGGCCGGCCCCTCGGCTCGGATCAAGATTGTCTACGAGGTGACCCTGCCCTATCCGCGGGACGAGACGGGAGACGAGTTCGCCGCGCTCTACCGGCAGATCGAGCGAGACATCGAGGAGGAGGTTATGGCGGCGTGGGCGCGCGGAGCCATGGGCTGATCTCCGCCCTGGCGGTGGTGGCTTTCATCGCGCTGTGGCACTGGGCCTCGACCACACTCATCGATCCCTTCTTCCTCCCCGCGCCACCGAAGATCCTGGCGGGCGCCGTAGAGCTGTCCCGCCGGGGAACCCTCCTCCCCGCGGTGGGTGCCAGCCTCGCGCGCGTGTTCACCGGCTGGCTGCTGGGCAGCGTCACCGCCATCCCCATCGGGCTGGTGGTGGGGACCTCCCGGGTGGCCAAGAGCATCGTTGACCCCTTCCTGCACTTCTTCCGCTTCATCCCGGCCATCGCCCTGATCACCTTGTTCATGGTCTGGTTCGGCGTGGGAGAGCTCTCGCGCATCCTCCTCATCATCTACGCCACCGGCTTTATCGTCATGATCAACACGGCCACAGGAGTGGGGGCGGTGGAGGAGGAGAAGCTCTACGCCGCCCGCAGCCTGGGAGCCACGAACTGGCAGACGTTCCTCCATGTGACCATTCAGGCAACAGTCCCGTACATCTACTTGGGCATGCGCCTGGCCATGGCCTCGTCCTTCCTCGTGATCATCGCCGCGGAGATGCTGGCCGCACACACGGGGTTGGGCAACCTGATCTGGACCTCGCGGCTGTTCTTCCGCATCGACTGGATGTTTGCGGGGATCGTCCTGCTGGGCCTGCTGGGCTTCCTCACCGACCGCCTGTGGCGGGCGGTGGGCAACCGGCTGCTGGGGCGGTATGTCCGGGAGGTCGGGCGGTACTGAGTTTCATGCGCTCGGGCCTGCGGGGATGAGGCGGGTGTCATCCTCGCCAGGCTGTTCGGGCCCGGCCTTTCCCCGGAAGAACTCCGCCACCTGGGGGAGCGGAAGGAGGAGATCTTCCGCCAGCAGGCGCGCGGGAGGCTGCGGGCGCTCCCGGGGGCGGCCAGGTGCCTGCGCGCCTTGCGGGCGGCGGGATTCCGCACAGCCCTGGCCTCCTCTGCCCCCCGAACCAACGTCACCATGATCCTGGGAGATCTGGGCCTGGCGGATCAGTTCGACGTGGTTGTGACGGGAGAGGAAGTGCAGCGCGGCAAGCCCGACCCGGAGATCTTCCTGCGCGCCGCGCAGCGGCTGGCAGTGCCTCCCCGCCGGTGCGTGGTGGTCGGGGACGCGGTGGCAGGGATCGAGGCCGCCCGGCGGGCCGGAATGGCCGCGATAGCCATGCACCGGGGGGAGGGCACCGCCCCGCCCGGGGCGGACCTGGTCATCCACAGCCTGGCCGCCCTCTCGCCCGAAGGACTGCGCCGGCTCATTGGGGGGCGGCAACGTCCGGCCTGAGCTGAGGGGGCGGC
>JBBIIQ010000206.1:0-3550 GCA_037446405.1 Armatimonadota bacterium
GGATCCCGGCCGATCACCCGGGCGGCGACCACGCGGTAGGGCGCCTGCTCCTTGAACGCCAGGAGTGCCTCCAACCGCTGCGCCGCCTGGGCGGTCTCGCGCAGGCGGGAGGCCTCACGGGTGAGCCGCTGCACCTCTTCGCGCAGCCGCGCGTTCTCCACCCGCAGCCGCCCGATCTCCGTGTACAGCTGCCAGCCGCGGGAGAGGGAGTCAGCGGCCCGGGCCATCACCGTCTGCAGCGGGGCCAGCGCGGTGAGGACGCCGCTCCCCAGCGGCCCCAGGTGGCGGCGGTCCTCCCCCCGCACCTGGCCGGTGAGCAGCACCAGGACCGCCAGCACCAGCACCAGGAAGAGGAAGGTGGCGCGCCGTCCGCTCATGGAGCTTCTCCGGGCTCCGCCTGCCGTGGCGGGCCCCCGGACAGCCACCGTCGGCGCATCACCCGCGTTTGGGGGCGATGAGGATCTTGCGCAGCGTTTCGATCTCCTCCAGCGCCCGCCCCGTCCCCAGGGCGACGTCGGACAGCGGGTCGTCGGTCAGGGTCACGGGCATCCCGGTTTCCTCAGCCAGCAGGCGGTCCATCCCCCGCAGGAGCGCGCCGCCGCCGGTGAGCACGATGCCCCGGTCCACGATGTCGGCAGCCAGCTCCGGCGGGGTCCGCTCCAGGGTCTGCTTTACCGCCTCGACGATGGCCTGGATGGGCTCGGCCATGGCCTCGCGGATTTCGGTGCTGGTCATGCGCACCGTCCGGGGCAGCCCGGAGAGCAGGTCCCGACCCCGGACGTCCACCACCTGTTCCTCGTGATCCAGGGGATAGGCCGAGCCGATGGCAATCTTGATCTCCTCCGCGGAGCGCTCCCCGATCAGCAGGTTGTAGGCGCGCCGCGCATACTGGATGATGGCCTCGTCCATCTCGTCGCCGGCGACACGGATGGAGCGACTGGTGACGATGCCCCCCAGGGCGATGACCGCCACCTCCGTGGTGCCGCCGCCGATGTCCACGATCATGCTCCCCACCGGCTCGGAGACCGGCAGCCCGGCACCGATGGCGGCGGCCATGGGCTCCTCGATCAGGTAGGCCTCCCGCGCCCCGGCCTGCATGGTGGCGTCCACCACGGCCCGCTTCTCCACCTCCGTGACGCCCGAGGGGATGCCCACGATCACCCGCGGCCGGAAGAGGGCCCGGGTGCGCATGCCCTTCTTGATGAAGTAGGCCAGCATCGCCGCCGTGGTGTCGAAGTCGGCGATGACGCCGTCCCGCAGCGGCCGCATGGCCGTGATATGCCCCGGCGTGCGGCCGAGCATCCGCTTGGCCTCCTCCCCCACCGCCAGGATGTGCCCGTCCTCGGTGCTCTTGGCCACCACGGAGGGCTCGCGGAGGACGACCCCTTCGCGGCGGATGTAGACCAGGGTGTTGGCCGTGCCCAGATCGACCCCCATATCGCGTGACAGCCGTCCGACCAGCCAGTCAAACACCGTCGTCCTCCTCGGCGATACCCACTAGAGCGCGCCTCGCTCGCGCAGACTGACAACACTGCCATTCCCGATGATGAGGTGGTCCAGGACATCGATCCCCACGATCCGCCCCGCGGCGCGCAGGCGCTCGGTGATGGCCAGGTCGTCGCTGCTCGGCTCGGGGTTGCCAGAGGGGTGGTTGTGGGCCAGGATCACCGCCGCGGCGCTGCGGCGCACCGCCTCCTTGAACACTTCCCGCGGGTGGATTGGCGCGCTGTCCAGGTTGCCCACCGCCACCTCGACAATGGCCATGACTTCGTGCCGCGTGTTCAGCAGCACCGCCCTGAAGTGCTCCCGGTCCAGATAGCGCATCACCGGCAGGAGGAGGCGGGCGGCGTCAGCGGGCGTGTGGATGGCGTAGCGGGAGGCCGGGGCCGGGCCGTGGGCCCGCCGCCCCAGCTCGAAGGCGGCGACCAGGGCGGCCGCTTTGGCCGGACCCACCCCCTGCACCCGGTCGATCTCCTCCAGGCGGGCCTGACTGAGGTCCTGCAGCGAACCGAACGTGGACAGGAGGCACTCGGCCAGGGGCAGGACCCCGCGGGCCCGGGTTCCGGTGCCGAGGATGATGGCCAGCAGTTCGGTCGTCCCCAGGGCCTGCGCACCGACCAGGTGTAGCCGCTCCCGCGGCCGCGCCTCCCTGGGCAGAGCCGTGACCTTAGGACGGGCGGGGTCCCCGCGAAACGCCGCGTCCCGCGGGCTGTCAGACACCTCCACCGAAAGAGCCTCCGGTCCTCGGCTCCCGGGCGTCGATCGGCGGGCGAGACCGGGCGGTCGACTCATTCGGGACAGCGGAGACCTCGGCGGCTGCGCCGCGGCCACCCCGACCGCCGGCACCCGCCTTCCCGCTGCCCGAACGAACCATCGAAGGCCGAGCTGCGCGGGCACGCTCGACCCGAAGCGGGAACGCACCGCCTTTCCCATCCCCGGCGGGGCCCCGCTGGAGCCGAAACTTTCACATCAAAAAGCAGTATAGCATGGGCCCGCAGGCCTCGACAGGACTATCGGCCGGGGCGGTGGCGTTTCCGGTGCCCATCACACCATCAGGCGGAAGAGCCAGACGGCCAGGAAGACTCCGCCTACCATGGCCAGGTTCAGGCGGATGGTCAGACCGAAGGTCACCGTGAGCAGGCGCAGGTCGACGGTGAACGGCGGGTCGGCCAGGGCCAGACGCACCTCCCGGGTGAGGAAGCCCAGCGACGGGTAGGCGCCAAGCGCCTCGGAGACGACGCTGCCCAGCACCCCGCCGACAAAGACGATGAACAGGAGGATCCACCAGGGGCTCCGGGTGCGGCGCGCGCGGGCCATACTCCTGCTCTTCCCGCTCAGCGCCCCTCAGCCTGCTGGATCGCGGCGGGGGAGGGGGCGACCAGGCGGGCGATCCAGACCGATGCCTCGTAGAGCAGGTAGGCGGGCACGGCCATCAGCAGCTGGGAGAAGACGTCTCCTCCCGGCGTGAGCACGGCGGCCAGGGCGACGATGGCAACCAGAGCGTAGCGCCGCCCGCCCGCCAGCTGGGCCGGCGTCACCACGCCCAGCTTGGCCAGGAAGATCAGGACGATGGGCAGCTCGAAGACCGCGCCGAAGGCGAGCATGAAGGCTGTGAGGAAGGAGACATAGGCCCCCACGCTAATCATGGGCTCCAGCACGCCGGGGACCTGGTAGGAGAGCAGGAAGCGCACGCCCACAGGCACGATAGCCACCAGCGCGAAGAGGGCGCCGACGATGAACAGGACCAGCGCCGGGGGCAGCAGCCACAGCGCGTAGCGACGTTCCGCCGGGGTCAGCCCCACGGCCACGAAGGCCCAGAGCTGGTAGAGCACGACCGGGAGGCTGAGGAAGACACCCGCCAGGAGGGCCAGCTTCAGGCGGACGAAGAAGGCCTCCGTCACCCCCACGAAGATGACCCCCCGCCCGCTGGCCGCCACAACCGGCCTGATCAGCAGCGAGAGCAGCGGGTCGGCGAAGAACCAGCACAGCACCGTGGCCGCCGCCAGTGCGGCGATGGCCAGCAGGAGCCGACGGCGCAGCTCCTCCAGGT
>JBBIIQ010000207.1:0-3545 GCA_037446405.1 Armatimonadota bacterium
GCTCCGCGCGCCGCCCTCCCCGCCGCCGCGCCGTCCCTCCAGGCCCGCATCGACGCCGCTCCACCTGGGGCGACGGTGACGGTGCGCGGAGTGGAGCGGGGCCCCGTGGTCATCAGCAAGCCGCTGCGGCTGGTGGGAGAGCCCGGCGCAGTGATCGACGGCGGCGGGCGGGGCACGGTGGTGCGGGTCACGGCGCCGGGGGTGATCCTCAGCCGCCTCACCCTGCGCCGCAGCGGCACGGACCTCAACGAGGAGGACGCCGCAGTCGCCATCGGCGCGCCAGGAGCGATCCTGGAAGACCTGGTGCTGGACGACGTCCTCTTCGGCCTCAACCTGAAGCAGGCAGACGACGCCGTCATCCGCCGCGTGACCATGCGGGGATATGACCTGCCGTCCGGCCGGCGGGGGGACGCGGTGCGGCTCTGGTACAGTCAGCGGGTGGTCCTGAGCCAGGTGCGCATCCGCCGCCTGCGGGACGTGCTCATCTGGTTCTCCCGCTCCTCGGTGCTGCACGCGCTGGACGTGGCCGCCTCGCGCTACGGCGTCCACCTCATGTACGCCGACGGCCTGCGCCTGCTGGACAGCACCTTCACCGACAACGCCGTGGGGGCCTACGTCATGTACAGCAGCGGCGTGCGCATCGAGGGGACCCGCTTCCTGCGGCACCGCGGCAGCACCGGGGTGGGGCTGGCCTTCAAGGAGTCCGACGACGTGGTGGTGCGGGGCAACCTGCTGGCCGGCAACCACGTGGGGCTCTACGTGGACGGAACGCCGCTGCGGGAAGACGGCCGCAGCGAGATCAGCGGCAACGTCGTCGCCGGCAACGAGACGGGGATCGTCCTGCTTGCCAACGCCAGCGGCAACGTGATCGTCGGCAACCGCTTCGACCACAACGCCCGCCAGGTGCGCGTGGAGGGTGGGGCGCAGACGGGCAACGTCTGGGCGCACGCCGGCCGGGGGAACTACTGGAGCGACCACGTCGCCCTCGACGCCGACGGCGACGGCGTGGCCGACCGTCCCTACCGGGCACAGGAGTGGTTCGAGCGGCTGGAGGACCGGCTGCCCGCAGCCGCTCTCTTCTGGGGCAGCGCCGC
Organism: Armatimonadota bacterium; assembly: GCA_037446405.1. GTDB lineage: Bacteria > Sysuimicrobiota > Sysuimicrobiia > Sysuimicrobiales > Humicultoraceae > Humicultor. Next base: position 1,095 of record JBBIIQ010000207.1, read on the forward strand.
CGTGGCGGCGGTGGACTTCGCCAGCAAGCTGTTGCCCCTCTTTCCGCCCCACGTCCTGCTCGAGGACCCGTCACCGCTCGTGGCCCTCCCCGTCGCCCCGGAGCACCGGGGGGAGGCCGCCTCCCCGGCCTTTGCCGCCGCTTCCGCGCTGCTGGCCCTGGGAGGAGGGGTGACCCTGTGGAGGACGGGGACGCGGCAGCGCAACGGGAGGAGGGAGCGACCGACGTGATCCGCCTGGCGGGCGTCACCGTGCGCTACGGCCGCCGCACCATCCTCCGAGGCATCGACCTGGAGATCCCGGCCGGGCAACGCGCGGCCATAGTAGGGCCCAACGGGGCGGGCAAGACGACGTTGATGCGCACCCTGCTGGCGCTCGCACCCTTCTCCGGAACCGCCGCCATCGGAGGGTTCGATGTCCGCAGCGACGGCCCCCGCGCCCGCGCCCTGGTGGGCTACGTCCCCCAGACGCCGTCCTTCCCCGGCGCGCTCACCGCCGCCGAGGTGGTCGCCCTCTTCCAGGAGCTGCGCGGGCTGCCCCCGGACCCGCTGCCGCTGCTGCAGACGGTCGGCCTGGAGGATGCTGCGGACAGCCCCGTGCGCACCCTCTCCGGCGGCATGGTCCGCCGGCTGGCGCTGGCCGTCGCCCGCATCGGCAACCCGCCGGTGTGGCTGCTCGACGAGCCGACGAGCCAGCTGGATGCGGCCGGGGAGCGGTTGGTGCTGGACTGGCTGGAAGCGGCAGGGCGGGAGGGACGCACGGTCCTGCTGGCCACGCACCACCTGGACGGGCTGGGCGCGGTGGTGGACCGCGTGGTCCTCCTCGAGGAGGGGCGGATCGCTGCAGCAGCGGAAGTGTCCGCACTGTACGCCCGCCGCTGGGTGGAAGTCGTCACCGTCCCCCCGCCGCCGGCGGGACTCCCGGCGGCGGCGCGGGTGCTGCCGGCAAGCAATGGCCGCCTGCGGCTGCGGGTGCCCGACGCGGTCCTGGCGGAGGCGGTCCGCGCTCTGGAGGGACGGCCGCTGCGGATCCACGAGCCGCGCCTGGAGGAGCTCCTGCGCGAGGGGGACACATGAACACCGTCCGGGTGCTGGCCCGCTGGGACACCCGCGCCGTGCTGCGCGACCGCTGGTTCGTCTCCGCCGCCGCCGCCTTCGGCGCGCTCACCCTCGCCGCCGCCGCTCTGGCCCTGGCCAGTCCGCCCATCGCCGGCCTCTCCTCCTTCGACCGCATCACCGCCACCTTGATCCACCTGACGATGCTGTTTGCGCCGCTGCTCGGCCTGACCGCCGGCGCCGGGTGGATCGCCGGCGAGCGGGAGACCGGCGCCCTCGTCATGCTCCTCAGCCAGCCGCTGCAGCGGGCAGAGCTGTTCGCCGGCAAGTACCTGGGGGTGGCACGGGCGCTGCTGGCCGCCATGCTGGTGGGATTTGGCACGGCCGGGGTACTCCTGGCGGCGCGCGTGGGCACGGACCGCCTGCCGGCCTTCCTCTGGCTGGTCGTGCTGGCGGTGGTGCTGGCCCTGGCATCGCTTTCCCTGGGCTTCCTCCTCTCTGCGGCAGCGCCCAACCGCAGCCGGGCCCTGGGCGCGGCGCTGCTCGCCTGGCTCATCCTGGTTATCGTCAGCGACCTGGGCATTTTGGGGACGGCCCTCCTCCTGCGCCTCCCCGCGCCGGTCGGCCTGGTCCTGGCCGCCCGCAGCCCTGTGAGCGCCTTCCGCATGGCCGCGATCCTGAGGGTCAGCGGCACCGCGGAGCTGCTGGGGCCGGTGGGGCTCTATGCGGCAGAGCGCCTCGGGACCACCGGGCTGCTGGCCGCGCTGTGCGCGGTCCTCGTCCTCTGGGCCACCGGTGCCTACTACGCCGGCCGGATGCGGTTTGAGCGGGTGGTCGAGACGTGACGGCTAAACGGCTCCGGCAGGCCCTCCTACAGCCTCTGGCGGTCCTTTCGGTCGTGACCCTTCTTTCTGCAGCCTGCGCGCCCGCAGCGCAGACCACGGTCGGCGAGGCAGACTGGCAGGCGCTCCTGACGCTGACGCCGCAGAGACCGGCGGCGCTGCGGCCGGTGGTCCTACAGGTGCGGCTGACAGACCGGCAGGGAGCGCCCCTCGACGTTGCGGACCTGGAGGGCTTCGCCGGAATGCCGGAGATGGAGCACGGCGAGACGCGGATCGCCTTCCGCCGCACCGCCCCCGGCGTCTTCGTTGCCGAGCACACCTTCTCGCTCGACGGCAGATCGGTGATCAGGCTGCGGGGCCGGCCGCACGGCGCCCCGTTTCCCGGCAGCGTGACCGTCGAGGTGGGCAGGTAGCGGCGCTACTCTCCGGGCCGCACGAGGGCGGCGCGGATCCAGGAGGCGGCCATCACGTAGGCAAAGATCAGCCCCCCGCCCAGGAAAAACAGGCTCCCCGCTCTGGCCAGGGCGGGGAGCGCGAAGAGGACTCCGCCTGCCAG
>JBBIIQ010000208.1:0-2221 GCA_037446405.1 Armatimonadota bacterium
GGCGCGGCAGGCCGGCCAGCAGGGCGAGGCCCCCGGCTGCTGACAGCGCCGGCGCGAGGAAGGCCCACGGCAGGTCCAGGGCGACGGCACGCTCCACGCCGATAAGCGTTCCGAGGAATCCGCCCACCAGCAAAACTGCTTGGTCGCCCGGACCGGCCATCCCGGGTCGCGGCAGCACCCACCCCGCGCGGGCCAGCCCCACCCACAGCCCGACCAGGAGGGATAGTCCGCCGCCCGCCCGCGATACCCCCCGGGGACCCATCGGTGACACGGCTTCCCGATCCGCGCACGCCATACCTGCGGACCCTCCTGCGGGTTGGGGACGCCGGAGGTGCGCGGGGTGTGGGCCGCGCAGGACTCAGGCGGGCCGCTCGCGCTGCACCAGCACGGGCAGCACCAGCCGGAACAGGGCCAGGCTGATCGCCGAGTCGATGAGGTGGTGGACGACCGTGCCCGCGGCCACGAAGGCTCCGGCCTGCAGGCCGGGACCCAGCGCCCACACCACCACGCCCTCACCGATGGCGTGAATGGGCAGGGCGACCGCCAGGGCCAGCCAGAACCGCGCCCCGCGCTGGATCATCACCGCGCCCACCACGCCCCAGATGGCGTGGGTGAATGCGCGGGCTCCGATGACCGGATTCAGCGTGATGGTGAACCCGATAGTCGAGCCCAGCCCCACCATCGCCGCCACTGCAGGGCTGACCAGCATGGCGAGCATCGAGGGCACGTGGGAGGCAAAGGTGGCCGAGTACTGCAGGGCGGGGATGAAGAGCTGCAGCGGGGTCCCGCGAAAGGCAAAGGGAATGATCAGCGCCAGTGCCGTCAGCAACCCCCCGACTGCGACCTCGCGCGTCTTCATGGACCGGCCTCCTCTCTGGTCTCCGCCATGGCCTCAGAATCCTGTTGCCGACGCTGCAGCGCGGCCATGGGGTTGGCGGGACCGTGCCCGCTCCCCAGCGGCAGCCCGTCCTCGATGGCGACGGTGACGAACCGTTTCGCCTGCGCCGCGGCCTCGAGGGGCTCCAGGCCCTTTGCCAGGCCGGCGGCGATGGCGGCGGAGAAGATGCACCCGGTGCCGTGCGTGTGCCTGGTGTGGACCCGCGGCGCAGCGAACCGGCGGAGCTCCCGGCCGTCGTAGAACAGGTCCACCGCCTCCTCGCCGGCCTGCAGGTGTCCGCCCTTCACCACCACGGCGCGGGGCCCCAGGGCCACGATGGCACGTGCCGCCTCCTCCATCTCCGCCGCCGTGCGCACCGGCCGCCCGGCCAGGGTCGAGGCCTCGGGCAGGTTGGGTGTGACGACCAGGGCCAGCGGCAGGAGCAGCCGGCGCAGGGCCTCGACCGCATCCGGCCGCAGCAGGGGGGCGCCGCTCTTGGCCACCATCACCGGGTCCACCACCAGCCGCTGCAGGCGGTGCTCCCGGACCTTCTGCGCCACCACCTCGACGATGGCGGCGTTGGCCAGCATCCCGGTTTTGGCGGCGTCAACCCCGATGTCGCCGACGACGGCATCGATCTGCGCCCCCACAAACTCCGGCGCGACCTCCAGCACCGCGGTCACGGCGCGGGTGTTCTGCGCGGTGAGCGCCGTGATGGCGCTGGTGCCGAAGACCCCCAGGGCGGCGAAGGTCTTCAGGTCTGCCTGGATGCCCGCACCCCCGCCGGAATCGGATCCGGCGATGGTCATGGCCCGGGGGATCGTCATAGGCTCCTCCTCACCGGGGGACCTGCGTCGGTCCTGCCGCAGCGCCGCGGCGGAAGTGGTCCCACCCCAGGGATTCCAGGGGGACACACTGGCCCTCCCGCTGCACGATGCATCCTGCTCCGGGAGGGACGAACTCTCCGATCACGGTGGCGGCGGTGCCCGCCTCTTGACGGATGCGCTGCACCAGCTCCTCGGCATGCTGCGGGTCGGCGGCCATGAGCAGCTCGTAGTCCTCTCCGCCGCGGAGGGCCAGGTCGAGGGGGGTGAGGGGCGCGGCCAGGTCCCGCAGCGCGGGATCCACCGGCACGGCGGCACCGTCCAGGCGGACCCCCAGGTGGTTGGCGTCACACAGCCGCAGCAGGTCGGTGGACAGCCCGTCGGAGAGGTCGATCATCGCCGTCGCCCAGCGCGAACGCGCGGCCACCCGCCCCTCGTGCACCCGAGGCAGCGGGCGGCGGTGCGCGGCCAGCACCCGCTCAATCCCCGGAAGCTGCAGGCGGCGCTCCCACGCCAGCAG
>JBBIIQ010000208.1:2231-3507 GCA_037446405.1 Armatimonadota bacterium
CCGCCGCCGAAGCTCCCAGGGTCCCGGTGACCACCAGGCGGTCACCCTCCCGGGCCCCGGTCCGCCTGAGGAGGAGGTCCGCCTCGACCTCTCCGAGCACCGTGACATCGGCGACGATCGGTCCCGGGATGGTGGCCAGGTTTCCGCCGACGACGGTCACCCCAAAGAGCGCGGCGAGCTCCTCCAGGCCGCGGTAGAAGTCGTCGATCCAGCGCAGGGGAAGCGCCGGGGGCACGGCCAGGGAGATCAGGGCGTGCCGGGGGATGCCGCCCATGGCGGCGACGTCGCTGAGGCTGACCGCGAGCGCCTTCCACCCCACGTCCCCGGGGTCGGCCAGGTCGGGGCGGAAGTGCACACCCTCCACCTGGATGTCGGTGGTGACCAGGAGGTGCCGGTCCGCGCGCGGGCGGAGCACGGCCGCGTCGTCGCCGATCCCCACGAGCACATCAGGATCCGGGCGCACCACGATCTGCCTGATCGCCTCCAGAACCCCGGCCTCGCCCACGTCCTGCACCCGCAGGCTACTGTCGGGCTGCACGCACCACCTCCACCAGCGATCTGGTGGCTGCGGCAATGTCCGCCGCGGCCACGACCGCGGAGATGACGGCCACGCCGGCTGCCCCCGCCCGGATCGCCTCCGCCGCGTTGCCATGGGTGATCCCGCCGACGGCCACCACCGGCAGGCGCACCGCCTGCACGATCCGGCGCAGTCCCTCGATGCCGATGGGGGAGCCGGCATCGGGTTTGGACGATGTGTGGAAGACGCTGCCCACGCCCAGGTAGTCGGCGCCCTCGCGCTCCGCCTGCACCGCCTCGTCCACCGTGCCCGCCGACGCGCCGACGAGCCGGGCCGGGCCGAGAATCCGCCGCGCCGCCCCCACCGCCAGGTCGTCGGGGCCCAGGTGCACGCCGTCCGCATCCACGGCCAGAGCCACGTCGACGCGGTCGTTGATCACCAGCGGGACGCCCGCCGGACGCGTGACAGCCAGCATCCTGGCTGCGGTCTCCACCATCTGGCGCGTGGTCAGGTCCTTGTCCCTGAGCTGCACTACCGTGGCGCCCCCGGCGATGGCGGCCGCCGCGATCTCCTCGTGGCTGCGGCCCCGGGCCAGGCGCCTGTCGGTGATCACGTAGACCGCGAAGTCGACGAATCGCATACACCCTCTACGGAAGGGCGAGCTCCGTCCACCGAATGCCCGCCTCCAGCTCCTCCGGGGTCATGGCGAACAGCGCGTCCACCAGGTGCGGCTTCATCGTCCCCGGCCCGCTGCCCCTG
>JBBIIQ010000209.1:0-3284 GCA_037446405.1 Armatimonadota bacterium
GCCACGGCGGCCAGGGCCGCAACCGCCTGCCGCGCCGCCCGGGGGACCCGCACGCCGGCCAGCAGCAGCGCGGACAGGACGACCAGGGAGCCTCCCAGGATGTAGAGGATCGCCCGCACACCGAAGGTGGGGATGAGGAAGAAGGCGGTGAGCAGCGTGCCGGCGATGCTGCCGGCGGTGGAGATGGCGTAGAGGAGCCCGGCCACGTTGCCCACGGTAGAGAGGTCGGTGGCCGCCAGCTTGACGGCGAAGGGTGAGGTCATCCCCAGCAGCACGCTGGCCGGCGCGAAGAGGATGGTGGACGTCACGAGGGGACTCATCCGCGGGCCCAGGTCCCAGTCGGCGAAGCGCTCCAGCACCGGCCGGGAGAGCAGGGGAAGGAGCATGATCAGCGCCCCGGCGGCAAACAGGGCGGTGGCCAGCACCGCGGGGCGCGGCCAGCGGTCGGCCACCCGGCCGCCGACGTAGTAGCCCACCGAGAGCGCCGCGAGGAAGATGCTGATCAGGCTCCCCCAGACGTAGACCGACGAGCCGAAGTAGGGAGCCAGCACGCGGCTGCCGACGATCTCCAGGCCCATGAGTGCCGCGCCAGCGCCGAAGACGACCACCTTCAGGACCACGCCCTCGCCTCCTCCGCCTCTTGCCGCTTTTCTGACACGTCTCGCCGCCCCTCCCGGACCGCCCGCGGCCGCGACGCGCCGCGCGCCGGCCGCAGCGGCACTAGCATAGAATGGACGGTGAGCATGCGCCAGACTGGGATCGGCTGCAGCGGGCGGCGCGGCCGCGGGGGAGGCTGATGGCGCGCCCGGCCTACCTCATCGGCACGTCCGGCTGGGTCTACCCGCACTGGCAGGGGCGGTTCTACCCGGCCCGCCTGCCCCAGAACCGCTGGTTCGAGTTCTACGCCCGCCACTTCCGCACCGTGGAGATCAACAACACCTTCTACCGGCTGCCCGGGAAGACGGCGGTGCTGCGCTGGCGGCAGCAGGCGCCGCAGGGATTTGTCTACGCGGTGAAGATCAACCGCTTCATCACGCACATCAAGCGGCTGAAGGACGCCGCCGCCCCCCTGCGCCGCTTCCTGCAGATCGTGCAGCCGCTGGGCCGGCACCTGGGGCCGGTGCTGGTGCAGCTCCCGGCGTCGTTTTCCCGCACCGCGGAAAACCTGGCGCGGCTGCGCGCCTTCTTCCGCCTGCTCCCGCCCTGGCCGCCCTGGGTGGTGGAGTTCCGCCACAGGTCATGGTTCGTCCCGGACGTCTACGCGCTGATGGAGGAGCACCGGGTAGGACTGTGCGTGGTCAGCGATCCCAACCGCCCCAGCGAAGACCGCTGCACCAGCGACGTCCTCTACGTCCGCTTCCACGGGCCCAGCGGGGCACGCTACCGTGGGAACTACCCCGAGCGGGAGCTGCGCGCGTGGGCCGGACGGATCGCCGCTCTGGCCGAGGGACGGGCAGCGTACATCTACTTCAATAACGACTACAACGCCTACGCCGTGCGCAACGCGCTGCGGCTGCGGGAGCTGCTGGAGTCCGCCCTCTGAGGGCAGCCTGCCGGTCGGCGCGGCTCCGGTACAGTCAGCGCAGGCCGCGGGCCAGCGCCGCCCAGAGGGGGTCGTGGGGGTCGAAGGCCTGGTAGGGGCTGACGCGGTCCAGCAGGCCGTCGTAGCGCTGGCGCAGGCGGTCGGTCACGGTGGAGGGGTCAGCCAGGAGGGCGAAGGTGGCCAGCATCTCGTCGGAGATGAGGCCCGGCATCTCCGCCCACCGCTGGGCCGCCGCCAGCCGGCTGAGGCGCTCACCCACATCCCCCCAGCCGTGGTGCGCCAGCACGCCGCGGTAGGCGGGCGTGGACGCGTAGAAGGCGATGGTCTGCCGCGCCTGCGCGGCGCTGCGCTCCCGCGCCGCCCCCTCACCGCCGACGATGAGCACGCTGGCGGCCACGGTGAAGGCCGCCCGCGTCCGGCCGCCGCGTCGCAGCCCCCGATCCACCGCCGGCAGGATCACCTCCTGCAGGTAGGCCGCGGAGTGAAGGGGGTGCACGTGCAGCCCGTCGGCCACCTCGCCGGCCAGACGGCACATGGTCGGGTTGACCGCCGCCAGGTAGATGGGGATCGTCCCGGCAAACGGCGGGGGGGTAAAGAACGGGGTCATCAGGGAAAGGGAATAGAAGGGACCCTGGTGGCGCAGCGGCGTCCCCTCGCGCCAGCAGCGCCAGACCGCGCGCACCGCGGCCACCACATCGCGCAGGCGGGCCGCCGGATGGTCCCAGGACATCCCGAAACGGCGCTCCACGTGCGCCCGGACCTGCGTCCCCAGGCCGAGGACGAAGCGGCCGCCAGACAGCCGGGCCAGATCCCAGGCCAGGTAGGCCAGGGATGTGGGGCTGCGGACGAAGGCCAGGGCGATGGCAGTGCCGATGGTTGCCCGGGCGGTGTGCTCGGCTGCCAGCGCCGCCCCCAGAAACGGGTCGTGGGCGGTCTCGCTGAACCACAGCCCCTCGATGCCCAGCGCCTCAGCGGCGCGGGCCAGGTGGGGGACGGCGCGGAGATCGGAGGAAGGGAGTCCGGCGTCCAGGTACATTAGCGGGGGCGAACCTCCTTGGAAGGGCCGACGGTGGCAGGATTTGGCCCTCTCCGACTCGAACCTTTGTTCCCTGTCGGGAGAGGCGACAGGACAAAAACTAGGTGCTGAATGAGGCACGCAGGAGCGCTGCTCCTGACGGTGACGCTCCTGGCGTCACTGAGTCGTAGCGCTGACGGACAATCCTCTTCCCTTCGCCTCATCGTCAACGGCCAGGAGGTCTCCCTGGCTGCCAGCCCCATCGCGTACAATGGTGTGCTCATGGTCCCCCTGCCGGGCATCTTCGAGCCTCTGGGCTCTTCGGCAGTCTGGCTCCCCGACGAGCAGGCCGTGGTCATCAGCAACCGCACCCGCGCTGTGGTCCGGCTGCGCATCAACGATCCCTACGCCCTGGTGGGGAGCGACCAGCGCCTGCTCCCCATCGCCCCGGTGCTCCTGCGGGACATCCCGTTTATTCCGGCTCAGGCGGTCTTCAGCCTGCTGGGGGCGTGGGTCAAGTTCGACGAGGAGGAGAACGCGCTGCGCGTCAGCTCCGTGGTCAGCGGCATCACCGTGCAGCGGCCCGCCGGGATGCTCCGGTTGACAGCGCACGCCAGCGGGCCGGTGCAGGCGGAAACCCGGCGGCTGGCCAACCCGGAGCGCATGGTGATCGAGGAGAGCCTGCGCGCCGAGGTCAAGACATTCGGGCTGAAGCACGCGCGAGCC
>JBBIIQ010000209.1:3294-3506 GCA_037446405.1 Armatimonadota bacterium
ACCTGCGCCACGCCGGCTTCCGCCTCCCCGACCAGGAGACGGCCGTCAACGCCGTCGGGGTGGCGCGGGTCCGCGTGGCACAGTTCCAGGCGAGGCCGCCCATCACCCGCATCGTCCTCGACCTGACGCAGCCGGTGGACGTGCGGGTAGCGGACAGCCCCACGTCCTTCGACCTGACCATCGAGGTGCGCCCGCGCAGCCCTGAGGCCCGC
>JBBIIQ010000210.1:0-3434 GCA_037446405.1 Armatimonadota bacterium
GCGCAGCGCGCCCGTGCCGTCCACCCACGCCGTCGCCGGGACCTCCCGCCCGGCATGGCGCACGCGCGCCGTCACCCGCAGGGGGCGCGACGGCGCCTCTCCGTCGATCCAGTTGACCTCGCGCGCGATGACCTCCCGCACCAGCAGCTCCTCCTCCATCCCGACCACGACGGCATTGCGTGCGGGGTCGATGTCCACCACGTAGAGCGGCCGGCCGGCGGCCACTCCCAGGCCGCGGCGCTGCCCGATGGTAAACCGCCCCAGACCCGCGTGGGTGCCGAGGCGTCGTCCCCGCCGGTCGAGGATCGGGCCTGGGCGCGCCGCCTCGGGGCGGCGGTGGGACACCACCTCCCAGTAGTGCCCTCGGGGGACGAAGCAGATCTCCTGGCTGTCCGGCTTGTCCGCCACGCGCAGCCCCAGGCGGCGGGCCACCTCCCGCACCTGGGGCTTGGCGAACTCGCCCACAGGAAACAGCAGGTGGCGCAGCTGCTCCTGCTGCAGGGCGTAGAGGACGTAGGACTGGTCCTTGCCCGCGTCCCGCGCCCGCAACAACAGGTAGCGCCCGCTGTGCGGGTCGCGGCGCACCCGGGCGTAGTGCCCGGTGGCCAGATGGTCCAGCCCCATGGCCCGGACTTTGCCCAGCAGCAGGGAGAACTTCATCGTCCGGTTGCAGGCGATGCAGGGATTGGGAGTCCGTCCCCGTGCGTACTCGTCGCAGAACGTCTCGATCACCGCGCGCTCGAACTCCGCCCGCAGGTTCAGGACGTAGTGGCGGATCCCCAGGCGCTGGGCCGCGGCCCGGGCGTCCCCGATGGCGTCCGCCCCGCAGCAGGTCCGAAAGCCCTCATCCGCCGGGGGAAGCCAGTGGGGCCAGAGGTTCATGGTCAGGCCCACCACCTCGTGGCCCTGATCCACCAGGAGGGCCGCAGCGACCGCGCTGTCCACTCCGCCGCTCATGGCGACGGCCACACGCGCCATACCGTTTGATTATACCCCCTGTTGCTCTGCGCCGGGCGGCCGGGCCGGCGCAGCAGGCGCATGCACGGGAGAGGCTGCAGGACCGCCTACGGCCTGGAGAAGGCGTACCGTTTGATGCCCTTCCACCACGCCAGGAGGCGGCGGCGGATCTCCTTCTCCAGGCCGGACTCGGACGGCTGGTAGTAGATGCGGTCCCGCAGGTTGTCGGGCAGGTACTGCTGCTCGGTGAAGTGCCCCGGGTAGTCGTGGGCGTACCTGTACCCCTGGCCGTGGCCCAAGCGGGCGGCGGCCAGGCTGTGGCTGGCATCGCGCAGGTGCCGCGGCACGAGGTCGGCGCGCGCCTCCTCCACGTCCCGCATCGCCGCGCCGATGGCCGCCACCACGGAGTTGCTCTTGGGGGCGGTGGCGATGTAGATGGCCGCCTCGGTCATGGGGATGCGGGCCTCCGGCAGCCCCACGAACTCCACCGCCTGCGCGGCGGCGGTGGCCACCACCAGCGCCATCGGGTCGGCCATGCCCACGTCCTCGGCAGCATGCACCACCATCCGCCGGGCGATGAAGCGGGGATCTTCGCCGGCGGCGAGCATGCGGGCCAGCCAGTAGACGGCAGCGTCGGGGTCGCTGCCGCGCAAGCTCTTGATGAAGGCGGAGATGGTGTCGTAGTGAGCGTCCCCCTCCCGGTCGTAGAGGAGGGCGCGCCGCTGGCTGGCCTCCCGCGCCGCCGCCAGCGTGACGCGGCGCGCCCCATCGGCCTCCACCGGGGCGACGGTCACGGCGGCCTCCAGCACGTTTAGCGCCACCCGGGCGTCCCCGTTGGCGATGTTCACCAAGTGCACCAGGGCGTCGTCCTCCAGCACGACCTTCCGCTCGCCCAGGCCGCGGGGGTCGGCCACCGCCCGCCGCACGACGGTTCGCAGGTCCTCCTCGCGCAGTGGCTCCAGCTGCAGCACCCGGGCACGGGAGACTAGGGTGGCGTTGACCTCGAAGAAGGGGTTCTCGGTAGTCGCTCCGATGAGGATGATCGTCCCGTCCTCCACCGCCGGCAGCAGGACATCCTGCTGCGCCTTGTTGAACCGGTGGATTTCGTCGATGAAGAGGATCGTCCGCGTCTGGTAGTAGGCGCGGCGGTCCAGCGCCTCGGTGATGATGCGCTTCAGGTCGGCCACACCCGCGGTCACGGCGTTGACCTGCTCGAAATGGGAACGGGTGAGCCGGGCGATGATGTGCGCCAGGGAGGTCTTCCCCGTCCCCGGGGGGCCGTAGAGGATCAGGCTGGCCAGCTCGTCGCTCTCGATGGCGCGCCGGAGGAAGGTCCCCGGGCCGACGATGTGCTCCTGCCCCACGAACTCCTCCAGGGTCCGCGGTCGCAGGCGCGCCGCCAGCGGCGCATCGGCGGGGAGACGGTCGGGGGGAAAGAGGCTCACGGTCGCCTCAGGTGGCAGCGGCGGCCCCGGTGCATCGGCGCACAGTTAGACAAATCCCCGCCGTACCGAAGGCGCCGGAGTTCCCGAACCTGTCCTCGACAGGTGGGTGCCCTCCCGGCCGTTTCTGACACTCCCGGCAGGGATCGGGCCGCTGGCCCGGTCCCCGGGGCTGTCATCCGCGTCCAGCGTCCGGGCTCCCGTTTACACAGTGTTGGCTCGGAACTACTGGCGCGCTCGCGTACGGCAGGGATCCCCTGCTCACCTCCATCGTACACGCCGCTGCCCTGGCTGACAAGGAAGCCCTTCCCCCGCCCCGCGCCGCCCCCACGCTGCCCGCGGCGGCGAACCGGCGCCGCCCAGCTAGTCTCCCTCGAGGACGGCGATGTGCACCTCCCGCAGTTGCCTGGGGTCGACGGGGGATGGGGCCCCGGTCATCAGGTCGGTCCCGGCCGTCGTCTTGGGGAAGGCGATGACCTCGCGGATGGTCTCCTCTCCTGCCAGGAGCATCACCAGGCGGTCGAAGCCCAGGGCGATGCCACCGTGGGGCGGGGCGCCGTAGCGCAGGGCCTCCAGGAGGAAGCCAAACCGCTCCTGGGCCTCCTCCTCGCTGAGCCCGATAGCACCGAAGACCTCGCGTTGCAGCCCGTGGTCGGCGATGCGGATGCTGCCGCCCCCCAACTCCACTCCGTTCAGGATCAGGTCGTAGGCGCGCGCCCGCACCGCCAGCGGCTCGGCGGCCAGCAGCGGCCGGTCGGTCTCCAGCGGCGCCGTGAACGGGTGGTGGACCGCGACCAGCCGACCCTCCTCTTCGCTGGGTTCCAGCAGGGGGAATTCCGTCACCCAGCAGAAGTGGTAGGTGCCCGCCGGCACCAGCCCGGCCGCCTGCGCCGCCGCCTGCCGCACCCGTCCCAGCGCCGCCGCCACAGTCCGTGCCGGTCCCCAGGTGAAGAGCATCAGGTCGCCGCTGGCGGCGCCCAGCCGCTCGGCCAAGCGGGCGGCGAGGATCGCCGGCACCTGGGGGCTGAGGCTGCC
>JBBIIQ010000211.1:0-3411 GCA_037446405.1 Armatimonadota bacterium
CGCCTCCGCCGCCAGACGCCGCCGCTCCGCCTGCAGGCGCGCCAGCTCCGCCTCGTAGCGCGCCGCCAGGGTCCGCGCCTCCTGACGCAGCCTCTCTGCCTCCTCCCGCTCCCGCGCCGCGCTCTGCCGGTCGCTGGCCGCCTGGCGCAGGAGGTCGTCGGCGCGCAGGCGGTCCGCCGAGAGGAAGGAGCGGGCGCGGTCCACGACCTCCGGCGCCAGTCCCAGGCGCTGGGCAATGATCAGCGCGTTGCTCTGCCCCGGCTGGCCGATGAGCACGCGGAAGGTCGGCCGCAGCGTCTCCGGGTCGAACTCCACCGAGGCATTCTCCACCCCGGCGATGCGGTAGGCCAGCGCCTTCAGGTCGTTGTTGTGGGTCGTCACCGCGGTGGCGGCGCCGCGCTCCAGCAGCGTCTCGATGATGGCCCGGGCCAGGGCCGCGCCCTCGGTGGGGTCGGTCCCCGCGGCCACCTCGTCCAGCAGGACCAGCGCCGGCGGCCGCAGGGCGGCCAGGATACCCACAATCGCCCGCAGGTGCGAGGAGAAGGTGGACAGGCTCTGCTCGATGGACTGCTCGTCGCCGATGTCGGCGAAGACCTGGGGGAAGACGCCCAGGGTCGACGTCTCCGCCGCGGGGATGTGCAGGCCCGCCTGGGCCATCAGCGTGAGCAGGCCGATGGTCTTTAAGGTCACGGTCTTGCCCCCTGTGTTCGGGCCGGTGATGATCAGCGTCTGAAACCGTCCTCCCAGCTCCACGTCGATGGGCACCACGCGTTCCGGCCCCAGGTGGCGCAGCAGGAGCGGGTGGCGCGCCCGGCGCAGGTCCACTCGCGGCGCCGCCTCCAGGTGCGGCTCCGCACAGGCAAATCGCTCGCTCAGCGCGGCCTTGGCCAGCGCCAGGTCCACCGCGCCCAGCGCCTCGAGCGTGACGGCGACGCTCTCCGCCTGCGCGGCCACCGCCTGGCTGAGCTCGGCGAGCAGCCGCTGGATCTCCGCCCGCGCCATCGCCAGCAGCTCCCGCTGCCGGTTCCCCAGGGGGACAATGGCCAGGGGCTCCATGAAGACGGTGGCCCCGCTGCTGGACTGGTCGTGGACAATCCCTGGAAACTGCCCCCTGGCCTCCTGCCGGATGGGGATGACGAAGCGGTCGGAGCGAATGGTGACCAGCGGCTCCTGCACCATCCGGGCGTAGGCGGGATCGCGCAGGATCCCCTCCAGCTGCTCCCGGAGGCGCCGCTCCAGGGTGCGCTGCTCGGCGCGGATGCGCCGCAGGTGCGGGCTGGCATCGTCGCGCACCTCGCCGGCGTCATCGAGGACGGCGGCGATCCGGTCCTCGAGGTGCGGCTGCGGCGTGATCCGTCGCCCCACCTCCGCCAGATGCGGTGCCTGCGCACGGTGCGCCTCGAGGAACCCCTTCAGCCGCCGCGCCACCTGCAGGGTCTGGGCCACGTCCAGCAGCTCCTGCGGGTCGAGCGCCCCGCCGGCGACCGCCCGCCGCAGGTAGGGGCGCAGGTCGCGGGCGCCGCGTAGGGGGACCTCCCCGGATGCGCGGAGGGCCGCCGCCTCGGTGGTCTCCCGCAGGCGGGCGCGGCACGTCTCGACGTCTGCGGCCGGCAGGAGTCCGGCCGCCTGCTCCCGACCCATGGGGGTGATCGTCTCTCCGGCCAGCAGCTCCAGGATCTGGGGATACTCCAGGACGCGCAGGGAGCGGGGGTCCACGGCTAGGCCTCCACCCCCACGCTGCGCAGCACCGCGGGCGCGATGTCGGTGAGGGCGGCGACCTCCCGGAAGTGCCGCCGCGCGGGACCAAGCACCAGGGTGGGGACGGGGTTTGCCGTGTGGGCCCGCGTGCGGCCGTCCTCCAGGTTCCCGTGGTCGCTGGTCACCACCAGGGTCGCCCGCGCCGGCAGCGCGGCGGTGATCCCCGCCAGCATCTGGTCGACGAGTTCCACCACCGCGGTCGGGGCGGCGTCCACCCGGCCGTGGGCCGCCAGGTCGGTGAGGAAGAACTCGAACAGGGTGAAGTCGTGCGCCGCGGCCAGATGCGCCAGGTCCTGCCCCGCCTGGGACGGTGTGCGCAGCGGCAGGTCGTATCCCCAGGCGCGCAGCCGGGCGTTGGTCAGGTCGTGGAAGACGGCCTGCGCGCGCCGCAGGTCGGCCACCGTACGCAGCCGCACCCCCGCGCCGATGGCCGCGGTGGTAATGGCACCGTGGCGCAGCCGCCGCGCGGCCTCTGCCTGGTGGTACTCCTCCGTGTAGGCATTGGCCAGGGCGACCTTGCGGCCGGCCGCGGCCAACCGGGCGAAGAGGCTGTGCGCCAGCAGCAGCGCCCGCAGGTTGGCGGTGGGGTAGGCGGTGACGTGCCGCCCGACCAGCGCGGGCGCGTTCAGCCCGGTGAGCAGGGCCGTCTGGCCCGTGGCGCTCTGCGGCAGGCCGGCCACGCCCAGGGTGGCGTCCGTGGGGACGAGCAGGACCCCGTTGCGCTCCACACGCTCCCGCCCGGCGAGCGGGCCCCCCAGCAGGTCCCGCAGCGTCGGCGTGCGGCCGGCGACCCACGGGTTGTGCGCGGGATCCGCCTCGCCCAGCCCCACGCCGTCAAGGAAGACCAGCAGCACCGCCACAAGCTCATTATAGGGAGAGGCCCTGGCGGCTTCCCGGCTTCACCAGCGGGACGCCCGCCGCGCAGAGGGGACAGGCGTCCGCCGCGTAGGACTCCAGAGGCATTCGCACCAGGGCATGCACAGGGACGCCGTCCAGGACGTCGGCACCGCGCCGGTCCACTACCGCGGCGAACGCCACGACCTCTGCCCCCGCGGCTGCCAGCGCATCGCGCACCTCCAGGACCGATCCCCCCGTCGTGATCACGTCCTCAACCACCAGTGCCCGCTCACCGGGAGAGACGGTGAACGACCGCCGCAGGACCATCCGCCCGCCCACCCGTTCGGTCCACACCGCGCGGGCCCCAAGCCGGCGGGCGACCTCGTAGGCGATGATCACCGCCCCCACCGCCGGGCCGGCCACGACCTCGATCCCCCATCCGGCGAAGGGACGGGCCAGCGCGGCGCAGGCGCGCCCGGCCGTCTCCGGGTGCTGGAGCAGCCGGGCGACCTGGATGTAGACGGGGCTGTGCAGGCCCGAGCTGAGCAGGAAGTGCCCCTGCTCCACCATGGCCAGCTGTTCCAGCACGCCGGACCAGCTGGCGGTGGACTCGAGGACACGCCGGGGACCCGTGCGCACGCCCGGGGTCTGCCTTCCCCGCATCGCCCTACACCGGCGCGGCCGCCGCCATTTTTTTTATATGATTCCGCGACCACCTTGAGCTAGACGGTTTCGATACAGGCCGCGGTTCCGAGCTATACTCGGTCACCGGCAACGTGCTGGCCAACGATTCGGTCGGCGCCGACGAGCCCCTGA
>JBBIIQ010000212.1:0-3386 GCA_037446405.1 Armatimonadota bacterium
CAGCGTAATCTACGACGCCGCGAGCCGAGAGTCCGGTCCTTCCATCTTGTCTAGCCAGGACGGACAAGAGGGGGGAGGGCCATGGGAGCCAAGCGGATCCTGATGCTGGTGGGCGACTTCGTGGAGGACTACGAGGTCATGGTCCCGTTCCAGGCTCTGCAGATGGTGGGACACACCGTCCACGCTGTCTGCCCGGGCAAGGCGGCCGGGGAGAAGGTGCGCACGGCCGTCCACGACTTCGAGGGCGACCAGACGTATAGCGAGAAACCCGGCCACAACTTCACCCTCAATGCCACGTTTGCCGAGATCAAGGCGGAAGACTACGACGCGCTGGTCATCCCGGGCGGGCGCGCGCCGGAGTACATCCGCCTGAACGATACGGTGCTGGGGATCGTGCGGCACTTTGCGGCCGCGGACAAGCCCGTCGCCGCCATCTGCCACGGCCCGCAGGTGCTGGCGGCGGCGGGGGTGCTCGAGGGCAAGGCCTGCTCGGCCTACCCCGCGGTGGGCCCCGACGTGACGCGCGCCGGCGGGCGGTATGTCGACCTCCCCGTGGACAAGGCCCACGTGGACGGCCGGCTGGTCACCGCCCCCGCCTGGCCGGCCCACCCCGACTGGCTGGCGAAGTTCCTGGAGGTGCTGGGGACGAAGATCGAGCTGGAAGCCGAGCCGCGCGCCGCTGCCTGAGACGCTGGGCGCGCAGCACCCGGCAGACGCCGGGAGGGCGGCAGCCAGCGCGGCGTCGTCGTCGCGGGCTGGACCGTTAGAGCAGAAAGATCCCGGTGTTGAGGATGCCGGCCGGGTCCCACCGCGCCTTGAGGCCGCGCATCAGGTCCAGGGATTCCGGCCGGTATCCCCACAGATCCAGCGAGCCGCGCCAGGCCGGCGGCGAGCGGAGCACGATGGCGTACCCTCCCCGGGATACGGCGGCTCGACGAATGGCAGCCAGCCGCTCGCTGGCGCGGTCAAGATCCCCCGCAGGGTGCGTCGCGTAGACGAGCCCGCCGGCCAGATCCACCAGGAACGGGCCGGGCACCAGCGACGCAGCCGCCTCGCGCATCCATGCCCCGAGGTCCCCGCTGGGTACCCCGGCGCGCACCAGCACCGTGTGATCTGCAGCTCTGGCGAGCAGGCGCGCCCAGACCTCGGTGCCTGAGGACTCGACCTCGAGGGGAGGCGGCGCCCCGGCATCCTCAAGTGCCCGGGCGACCTGCGCCAGCTCGGCGTCGACGTCCTCCGGCCTCCCCTCCGCGGTGTACACCAGCAGGTAGGGGCTCGGCGGTGCTCCCGGCAGGGTCTCTCCGCCGGACACCGTGACCGCCGAGGCCACCAGCGCCCGGGGCAGCAGGCGAAGCCCCCAGGCCACAGCGCGGGAGAGATCATCCGCCGGGACAAGGAGGGTGCGCCGGGCCCCGGGGAGGGGGACGATCTTCAGCGCCACCTCGGTGACCAGCGCCAGCGTCCCGTAGGAGCCCACCAGCACCTTGGACAGGTCGTACCCGGCCACGTTCTTCACCAGCGGCCGCCCGGCCCGCACGACCCTGCCGTCGGATAGCACGAACGTGGCGGCCAGGAGGAGGTCGCGCACTCCGCCGTAGCGCATCCGCAGCGGGCCGTTGGCATTGGCGGCGACGATCCCCCCAAGGGTCGCTGCCGCCCACGGGGAGACAAGCGGCACCCACATCCGGTCCCGGGCCAGGTCTTCCTGCAGCGCCTGCAGCGGCGTCCCCGCCCCCGCAACCACGAAGAGGTCCTCCGGCGCATACGCCGAGATCCCCCGCAGGCGCTGCGTCGAAAGCCGGACCACCCCCTCCTGCAGCGGCACCTTGGTCCCCCCGCCGGTGATCTGCACGCGCCGGCCGGCCGCAGACAGGCCGGCCAGGCCGCGGGCTGCCTCCTCGGCGTCTGCCGGCACAAACGGCCCGGGCGGAACCTCTGCCGCGGCCGGGCGGGGCGCGGGGGGGATGTGCGCCGGGAAGATCTTTCCCGGGTTCAGCACCCCGTGCGGGTCGAAGACCTGCTTGACGTCCTGCATCGCCTCCAGCTCGGACGGGCCGAACATCAGCGGCATGTACTCCCGCTTCTGCAGGCCGATCCCGTGCTCGCCGGTGATGCTGCCGCCCCGCCGGACCATCGCCTCCATGATCTCCCGCGCTGCCGCAAGCACACGCTGCACCTGCTCGGGGTCCTCCGGGTCCAGCAGGATGAGCGGGTGCAGGTTGCCGTCGCCTGCGTGGAAGACGTGGCCCACGCGCAACCCGCGGGCTTCGCAGATGCGGTCCACCTCGGCCAGGGTCTCCGCCAGGCGGCTGCGCGGGACCGTGCCGTCCACCAGGAGGTAGAAGGGGGCCAGCCGGGCCAGCGCGCCGATGGCGCCCTTGCGCCCCGTCCAGATGATCTCGCGCTCCTCGGCGGAGCGGGCGGGGCGCAGGTCGTGGGCTCCGTGCTCTCTCAGGATCGCCGCCACCTCCGCCATCTGCAGGTCGAGGCCGGCCGCGTAGCCGTCCACCTCCACGATCAGGGCTGCGGCGGCGTCCACGGGCAGGCCGGGGTGGATGTAGTCCTCGACGATGCCCATGATCTTCTGGTCCATCATCTCCAGGGTGGAGGGAGTGAGCCCCGCGGCGATCACGGCGGAGACGGCCTCCCCCGCCTTCTCCAGGGAATCGAAGGCGGCCATCATGGTCTGCACCGCAGGGGGACGGCGCAGCAGGCGCACGCTGATGCCGACCACCAGCGCCAGCGTCCCCTCACTCCCCGTGACCAGCCCGCAGAAGTCATACTCCGGCAGGTCGGGGGCGAGGCCGCCCAGGCGCATCCGGCGCCCGTCGGCCAGCACCACATCCAGGCCGGCCACGTAGTTGGTGGTCACCCCGTACTTGAAGCAGTGCGGCCCGCCGGAGTTCTCCGCCACATTCCCGCCCAGGGTGCAGGCGCGGCCGCTGGCCGGGTCGGGCGGGTAGTACAGGCCCCTGGCGGCGACGAAGGCATCCAGGTCCTGGTTGACCACGCCCGGCTGCAGCGTGGCCGTCCGCCCCACCTCGTCCAGCGCCAGGATGCGGTTCATCCGGGAGAACTCCACGATCACCCCGCCCCGGGCCACCGCTCCGCCGGAGAGTCCCGTCCCCGCCCCGCGGGCGACCAGCGGCACACCCCACGCTCCGGCCCAGCGGACGATGCGGGTCACCTCCTCCGCAGAGACGGGGAAGACGACGGCGTCAGGGGCGCCCCGGTCCAGCGCTGCATCGACCTCGTAGGTGAGCAGCTCCCCGGGGTCGGTGATCACCTGCCGCCGGCCCAGCAGGCGGATCAGCGTGTCGCGGGCAGCATCCGACAGCACGGCCTCACCCGCTCTCCCTGCCGCCCGCGTAGGACTCCTCCAGCAG
>JBBIIQ010000213.1:0-3380 GCA_037446405.1 Armatimonadota bacterium
CTTGCCCCTGCTTTGTCAACCCACCGCGTCCTGCGATGGTGATGAGCGGGCTAACTCGTGTTTAGACCGACCAGTCTAACACCCCGCCTGCGCAGCCTAACACACATGGGTCCCGCGGGCTTCCTCGCCCGCAACTGCCCGACCAGTCCTAATCTCCGCCATTCTGCGCACCCTGCTTACCGCGCATTATAATGCACCGCCGGTCAGTCTAACATCCCACCTCGCGGATCCCTCTCACCCCGCCGTTGGCGGCAACCCGTCCATCGGACTCCGCACCCCCTTGCCGCCCCGGTTCAGCACGTGCGTGTAGACCATCGTCGTCTTCACATCCTTGTGGCCAAGCAGCTCCTGGACCGTGCGGATGTCGTACCCGTCTTCCAGGAGGTGCGTGGCGAACGAGTGACGGAACGAGTGGCAGGAGGCTGGCTTGGCCACCCCTACCCGGCGCACCGCCTCCTTCACCGCCCGCTGGACGACCGACTCGTGCAGGTGGTGCCGGTGACGCGCTCAGGTGTGAGGGTCGACGTAGTGCGACGAGGCTGGGAAGGCCAGGTCCCTGGCGTGCTGCCGGCGAACCCGTTGCAGATGCGCCTGCAACTGCGTCGTCACGGCGGCAGGCAACATGGCCACCCGGTCCTTGCCCCCCTTGCCGTCGCGGACGGTGATCTCTTTGCGTTGGAAGTCGATGTCCTTGACCCTCAGGCTCAGACATTCCAGCAGGCGCAGCCCGGAGCCGTACAACAGCGCGCATACCAGGCGCGGGGTCCCATCGAGACTGTCCAGTACTGCCCTGACCTCCTCCCAGGTGAGCACCACCGGCACCCGCCGAGGGCGCCTTGCCCGCACGACCCCTTCGATCTGGCCCAACGGACGACGCAGCACGCTCCCGTACAGGAACAACAGGGCAGCCAGGGCCTGGTTCTGGGTCGAGGCGGAGACACGACCCCGCACGGCCAGGTGTGTCAGGAACCGGTTGACCTCCCCCTCACCCATCTCGTCTGGGGCGCGCCCGCCGTGAAATGCAACAAACCGCGTGATCCACGCCAGGTAGGCCTGCTCTGTCCTCCGGCTGTAGTGTTGGGCGCGGAGAGCCTGACGCGCGCGATCGAGAGGATCAGCGAGCGGCGCCGTGTGGAAGACCTGTGCTTCGGCCGGCACTGGCTGATCGCCGTCGACCCCTTCAATCCGAAGCGCTGGATCGACCTCGACCCGGTTGCCGGCAAACAGCGCCAGCAGGCGTGCCAGGGCCCCATCTGTGTGGGGGATCGTCCAGTACTTGCCGTCAGGGTGCCAGTGGCGGCCGGGGAGGGTCTTGATCTTCGCGACGTCCTCGGGGCTGTAGGGAAGGCGTACGACGAGCCTGCCCGGGTCGCCGGGCTCGATCCGGATCACACCCGCAGCCGTATACCTGACCGTAAGCCACTGCAGCCTTTGAGGTGGTCGTCAGATGCGCCAGTAGTGCAAAGCCAAGCTGCGCGCCCGCCGGATGCGCTGGCGGACGATCGAATAGGGCACTTCCTGGAAGCTCTCCTGGGAGACGGTGAGGCCGGCGGAGCGCTGCGTCAGCACCTCCAGCGTGGCGACCACGGAGGCGGACAGCCCCGACAGGTCGTAGCCACCCTCCAACAGCCCGACGAAGCGGCCGCCCACCCGAGCGGTGGCCTCCACGGTCAGCCGGGCCAGGGTGCGGAATCCGGCGGCGGTGAGCAGCATGCCGCTCAGCGGATCGGCGAAGTGGGCGTCGTAGCCCGCAGAGGCCAGCACCAGCTCCGGCCGGGCGGCGTCGATCAGGGGGATCACCACCTCCTCGAAGATCAGACGGTATCCTTCATCGCCGGTCCCCGGGGGCAGGGGGATGTTCAGGGTGAACCCCTCTCCTGCGCCGGCGCCCACCTCCTCCCAGTGCCCGGTCCCCGGATACCAGCGCTCCTGGTGGGTAGAGACGTACAGCACCGAGGGGTCGTGGTAGAAGAGGGCCTGGGTGCCGTTGCCGTGGTGCACGTCCCAGTCGATGATGGCGATGCGGCGCAGCCCGTGGCGGTCGCGCGCCGCCGTGGCGGCGACGGCGGCGTTGTTGAAGAGGCAGAACCCCATCCCCTTGCCGGCCAGGGCGTGGTGCCCGGGCGGGCGGAGGAGGGCAAAGGCGGCCTGCGCCCGCCCGTCCAGCACCTCCTCCACCGCCATCACCGCGCCGCCGGCGGCGGCCAGGGCCACGTCGAAGGACTCCGGTGAGACGTAGGTGTCCGGGTCGAGGTAGCCTCCGCCCCCGCGGGCCACCCGCGCCACCTCCTCGATGTATTCGGGGCGGTGCACCGCCTCCAGCAGGTCGCGGGCCACGGGGGGAACCTCCTCCGTCTGCCGCAGGGCCTCCTCCAGCCCGCTCTGCCGCAAGGCCTGCAGCACGGCGGTCAGCCGCTCCGGGCGCTCGGGGTGGTCCGGCGGCGTGCGGTGGCGGAGGAAGAGGGGGCTGGTGACCAGGAGGACCTCGGGCACGGGCACCCCTACGGGACCGCCGCGCCCGCCGCCCGGCGCAGTCGGCCGATGGCGACCTCGATCCCCTCCTCGGCCCCGAAGATGGCATTGGCGGCGACGAGGATGCGCGCCCCGGCGGCGACGGCCGGTCCGGCGCTGGTCTCATCGATCCCCCCGTCCACGGCCAGGGCGATGGGGCGCCCCGCCTCCTGCACCATGCCGCGGAGGCGGCGGAGCTTGTCCAGGGACTGGGGGATGAACGGCTGGCCGGCATA
Source organism: Armatimonadota bacterium (assembly GCA_037446405.1). Taxonomy (GTDB): domain Bacteria; phylum Sysuimicrobiota; class Sysuimicrobiia; order Sysuimicrobiales; family Humicultoraceae; genus Humicultor. The sequence continues at coordinate 2,748 of JBBIIQ010000213.1, forward strand.
CCCCGGGTTGACGCTCATCACCAGGATGCCGTCCGCCTCCGCCAGCACCCACCCCACCGCCTCCGGCGGGGTCGCCGGGTTGAGCGCCACCACCGGCGCGACTCCGCGGGCGCGCAGGTGGGCCAGCAGGCGGTGCAGGTGCAGGGCCGCCTCCACGTGCACGGCGATGCGCGCGGCCCCGGCGTCGATGAAGGCATCCACCTGCCGCTCCGGCTCGACGACCATCAGGTGGACGTCAAAGGGGAGGCCGGTGGCGCGGCGCAGGCTCTGCAGCACCAGCGGGCCCATGGTGATGGGCGGTACGAAGCGGCCGTCCATGACGTCGACGTGGACGAAGTCGGCGCCGCCCCGCTCCGCGGCGGCGACCTGGTCGCCCAGGCGGGCGAAGTCGGCAGCCAGGATGCTGACGGAGATCTGTATGCGGCTGTTCAGGGGCGGATCTCCTGGACCAGGGTGTTGTCGATGTACACCTGGATGATGGTGTAGCCGCGGCTGGTGACCATGACGTCCACCTGGTCGCCGGCAGCGTGCACCTTCTCGTAGACGGTGCGCACGCCCCCCTCGTCGATAACCACCACCCGCACCCGCTGGCCCGTCTCCCCTTCGGGGACGACGACGTGCACCAGGGTGCGC
>JBBIIQ010000214.1:0-3349 GCA_037446405.1 Armatimonadota bacterium
GAAAGCCCGAGCCGAAGAAGCCGCGGACGGTGGACTGCAGGAAGAAGGAGGCACCGATGGCCGTGATCAGCGGAACCAGGCGGGGAGCGCCACGCAGCGGCCGGTAGGCGATCCGCTCCACCAGCAGCGCCACCACCGCGGAGGTGGTCATGGCCACGGCCAGGACCACCAGCAGGCTGACCAGCGGGTTCCGGTCCAGGAAGCCCGACCGGGCAAATGCCGCGGCGACATAGTAGGCCACGTAGGCGCCGCTCATGAAGACCTCGCTGTGGGCAAAGTTGATCATGCGCAGGATGCCGTAGACCATGGTGTAGCCCAGGGCGATCAGGGCGTAGATGCTCCCCTGGGAGAGGCCGAAGACCAGCAGGTCCATCCAGACCTCCAGACCGTACCGTGCCGCCCGCACGGTGCCTGCGGTCCCGTAGATCAGGACGAACAGAACGACCAGCCGGAAGGCCCACAGGTACAGGTCGACGACAGAAACCCGCTGCAGCCAGACGCGTGACATGAGCCTCTCACATCATACTAACGGGGGATGAGCCGGGACAATCCGCGGCTCATCCCCCACAGACGCAGCCTCACGGCTGCCAGGATCCCTACTTCTTGACCGGCCAGATCTTCTTCGGGTTGACGCCCGGGTTCCACTTGGCCGGATCCGCCGAGAGCGTCTGGTAGATGGCGATCTTGGGGTCGGCGCAGTCCCCGTACTGGTCGCAGGTCAGCGTGCCGGTCAGCCCCTTGAAGTTCTTGGTGGCATAGAGGGCGTCGCGCAGCGCCTTTCGCCCGATGTAGGTGTTGCCGGCAGCGTCCTTCTTCGCCACCTTCTCGATGGCGGCGAAGATCATCATGGCGGCGTCGTAGGCGTGAGGGTGGAACGGTGCCAGGGGCTTCTCGCCGTACTTCTTCTGGTGCTTCTCCAGGAAGACCTTGTAGGCCGGCCCGAGGGCTTCCGGCGACAGGTCAGGGCTGGAGTGGTACATGCCGACGGCGGCCTCCCCTGCAGCCTTCATGAAATCGGGGGAGAACATGCCGTCCGCCCCCATCAGCTTCACCTTCTCCAGACCGGCGACCTCCTTCGCCTGCCGGGTCACGAAGCCGCCGGCAGCGATGAAGATGGGGTAGTAGATGAGCTGCGGCTTCCCTGCGGCGATCTTGGTCAGCACGGGCCGCATGTCGGTGTCCGTGGGCGAGATGGCCTCCTGGGAGGTGATGGTCCCGCCGAGCCGCTTGAAGACGTCCGCGAAGACGTTGGCCAGCCCTTCCGCGTAGGGACTGCCGTCGTGGATCGTCGCCGCCCTCCGAATGGACAGGGCGTTGTACACGAACTGCGCCGCGACGCGCCCCTGCACTTTGTCGTTGTGGGCAGTGCGCAGGTATCCGTCATAGCCCAGCCCGCGGTCAGGGGCGGTGAGCTTCGGTGCAGTGTTCGACGGGGATACGGTGGGGATGCCGGCCTTCCAGAGGATTGGAGCTCCCGGCACCGCCTCGCTGGAGCAGTTAGAGCCAATGGCGGCAACCACCTGCTTGTTGGCAGCGATCTTGGTCGCCGCGGTGGTCCCGCCCTCGGCGTTGCAGCCGGAGTCTTCCCCGATCAGCTTGATGGGGTGGCCGGCCACGGTCTTCTTGTCGTCGATGGCGATCTCCACGCCGCGCCGGGTGTCGATCCCCAGGCTGGCGTCGGGTCCGGCGATGACGAACCAGTAGGCGATGACGATGGGCTGCCCGCGGTTGACCTTGACCACACCGATCGGGTCGGTCACGGGCCCCAGGGTGGCCGCCGGCGCCGAGGTCGCATAATATGGCCCGGTCACCAGCAGGATGGCAACCAAGAGGGCTATTGGCAGCTTGACACGCTTCATCCCGCTCTCTCCCCCCTCCGCTGGTAGTAGACGATCGGACTACACCAGCCTATCCATGTGTTCTGGCTTGGTTGCAAGTAGGCTTCGGCACCCCCGGGGGAAATCCTTTCGGAGCGGCCTGGCCGGGCGCCCTCACCTTGGGGCTGCGGGCGGGGGCAGGCGGAGGGTGCGCATCAGCGTGCGGCGTTCCCACTCCCCGGGGTTTGCTGAGGTCACCCGGACGACGAAGTAGCTGGCAGGGTCAGGGTCACCCCGCGGGTTGAGACGGAAGGCGCCGCTCAGCCCGCGGAAGGCGGTGTCGCGGATCGCCCCAGCCACCTGGCGGCGGGAGGGGCGGCCCCCGGCGGCGCGCGCCGCCCGGGCAATGGCGTCCAGCCCCAGGGCCGCCGCGTCGTACGCCTGCAGGGCAAAGGCGGCAGGTTCCGCCACAAACCGCCTCCGGTAGTCCCGGACGAATTCCTCGGCCCCCGGGTAGAAGTCCGGCGGGCCGGCTACCAGGGTGAAGTAGGTGCCGACGGCACTGCGGCCGGCGGCCTGCAGCAGCCGGGGGGAATCCAGCCAGTCCGGGCCGATGAAGGCGGAGGGGACCTCCCGGCGGCGGACCTCCCGGATCACCGCGCCCGCCTGGGCAAAGGGCATGGCGAGGAAGATGAGGTCGGGAGGGGATGTGCCCAGGGCCTCCACGAGCGGGGCCACGTCCCCCGCCACCTCGACCTCGCCTCCTACGGCGATCCCCAGCCGCAAGGCTGCCTGGCGGAAGGCGGCAGCAGCCGCGCGCCCGAGCGCGGAGCCGTCGCGGGCGATGACCACCCGGCGCGCCTTGAGGTCGGAGGCGGCGAACTCGGCGGCCGCCCGGCCCTGCACGTCGTCCCGCCCCACCACCCGAAAGACGGTCTCCAAGCCCCGCTCCGTGAGCTGCGGGTCGGAGTTGGCCGGGGAGACCATGGCCACCCCCGCGGTCGCGTACACCTCGGAGGCGGGCAAGGCCACACTGGAGGTGAGGTGCCCGACGACCAGCAGGACCTCCGGGTCGGCGACGATGCGAGCGGCGTTGGCCCGGCCGACATCCGCGCGGGCCCGGTCGTCAAAGGCGGCCAGGCGCAGGTCGAATCCCAGCGCCGCCATCGGTGCGGCGTGCTTCTCGACGGCGAGCTGGACGCCGTTGCGGATCGCCACCCCCAGGGCCGCCCGGTCACCCGAGAGAGGACTGGCCACAGCCACCGTGATCACCGGTCGGGTGGAGGCGGGAGCGGGGCGCTGCGGCGTGCAGGCGGAGGCCGCGGCCGCCAGCAGCAGCGCCATCCCGGCGCGGAGCAGCACTGCCAGGGCGCAGCGCACTGGCGGGCTACCCGCCGTCGAGCAGGCGCACCACCTGCCCGCCACCCGCGGCTCCAGCGCGCTCCAGCGCCGCGGCGCCCACCGTCACGTCAAGGGCCGCCCTGCCAACGGACTTTACCAGCGTCACCTCCACCGGGTGGCGGCTCCCCCGG
>JBBIIQ010000215.1:0-3329 GCA_037446405.1 Armatimonadota bacterium
ACGGCCGTAGCCGACGTGCGGCAGCGGGTGGACCTGGTGCGCGGCCGCTTCCCGCGCGACGCGGAAGACCCGGGGGTGCAGCGGTTCAACTTCAGCGCCCTGCCGGTGATGCTCCTGGGCGTGAGCGGTCCGGACCCCCTGGCCCTGCGCCGGTTGGCGGAGGACGTGATCAAGCCCACCCTGGAGCGGGTGCCGGGGGTGGCCGCGGTGACGGTCTCCGGCGGGCTACAGCGGGAGATCCGTGTCGAGGTCTCGCAGGATCGCCTGCGGGCCGAAGGGCTGACCGTCGCTCACCTGGAGGACGCCTTGCGCCAGGCCAACCTGAACGTCCCCTCCGGCCGCATCCGGGAAGGCGACGAAGAGTTCCTGGTGCGCGTGGTGGGGCAGTTCGCCACAGCAGAGGAGATCGAGCGGCTGCCCCTGCGCCGCCTCGACGGCTCCACCATCCCGCTGCGGGCCGTGGCCGACGTGCGCGACACGACCAGGGAGCCGGAGCAGTTCACCCGGCTCAACGGCAGGGACAGCGTGGGTGTCTCCATCCAGAAGCAGTCCGGGGCCAACACGGTGGCGGTCGCCGAGGGGGTGCGCCGGGCGGTGGCCGCGCTGCAGCGGCAGCTGCCCGCCGGCGTGCGCATCGCCATCGCCCGCGACGACTCGCTCTTCATCAAGGACTCCGTGGCAGACGTCCAGGGCAACCTCATCCTGGGCTCGCTCCTGGCTACGCTGGTGGTCTTCCTCTTCCTGCACAACGTGCGCAGCACGGTGATCATCGGCCTGGCCCTGCCGGCGGCCATCGTCGCCACCTACGTCCCCATGTACTTCTTTGGCTTCTCCCTCAACGTTCTCTCCCTGCTGGCTCTGGCCATCGCCATCGGCCTGCTCATCGACAATGCCATCGTGGTCAACGAGAACATCACGCGCCACCTGGAGATGGGCGAGCCGCCCGTGGACGCGGCCCGCCGCGGCGCCCGGGAGGTGGAGCTGGCGGTGATGGCCAGCAACCTGGCCAACGTCGCCGTCTTCATCCCCATCGCCTTCACCCGTGGCCTGGTGGGGCAGTTCTTCCGCCAGTTCGGGCTGACCGTGGTCTTCGCCAACCTCTTCAGCATCCTCATCGGCTTCACCCTGACCCCGATGCTCTCCGCGCGCTGGCTGCGGCGCAGCCGGCCGGGACGGGGGCGCTTCGGCCGGGCCGTCGCCGCCTGGGACCGTCTCTTCGACCGGTTGAGCCTGCGCTACAGCGGCTGGCTTGCCTGGGGGCTGGTCCACCGTGGCCTGGTCCTGGCCGTGGCCGCGGCACTGTTTGTGGGCAGCCTGGGCCTGGTGGCCTCGCCGCTCATCGGCAAGGAGTTCTTCCCGGCCGGGGACTTCGGCCAGTTCCAGATCACGGTGACCATGCCGCCAGGCAGCTCGCTGCGCCAGACCGACAGGGCGACGCGGCAGATCGAGGCGCTGTTGACCGCCATGCCGGAGGTGGAGAACCACTTCGCGCTGGTGGGCGGCGTGGAGGGGATGTTCACCTTCAGCAGCGTGGGCAGCCAGCAGGCGCAGCTCTTCGTCAACCTGGTGGACCGCAGCCGGCGGCGGCGCTCCGTGGACGAGGTGATGGCGGAGGTGCGGCAGCGCACCCGGGAGATCCCGGGAGCCACCATCAAGGTGGGGGCACAGGGCGTCACCGGCGGCGAGGCTCCGGTGCAGGTGGAGATCCGCGGGCCCGATGTCCGGGTGCTGGAGCGGCTGGCCCGGCAGGTGGAGCAGATCGTCAGCGACACCCCGGGGACCACCAACGTGGACACCAATCTGGCCGTGGGCAAGCGGGAGATCCAGGTCCTGCTGGACAAGGAGCGGCTGGCCCGGCTGGGCCTGAGCGTCGCCCAGGTGGGTGCCCAGGTGCGCACGGCCGTCGCGGGGGCGGAGACCACCCGCTACCGGGCCGGCGGCGACGAGGTGGACATCGTCGTGCAGTCCCGGGAGGAGGACCGCGACGCCGTGGATGCGCTGGCCAACCTGCACATCGGGACGGTGGGCGGGGCGCCGGTCCGCCTGGGCGACGTGGCCGCGCTGGAGGTGCGCCGCGCCCCGGCCGTCATCGAGCGCAAGGACCGACAGCGGCTGGCCCTGGTCAGCGCTTCGCTGCAGGGACGCCCCCTCTCCGCCGTGATCGGCGACATCCAGGTCAGGCTGCGCCAGGTGGCGCTGCCGCCCGGCTACACCGCCACCTTCGGCGGGGAGGCGCAGTTCCAGACGGAGACCTTCGGGGACATGCTCTTTGCCCTGGCCCTGGGCTCGCTGTTCGTCTTCATGACCATCGCCGTGCAGTTCGACTCCCTGACCATCCCGCTAATCATCATGGCCAGCGTGCCGCTGGCCTCCATCGGCACCTTCCTGATCCTGCTGCTCACCCGCACCACCGTCAGCCTCATGTCGCTGTTGGGGATCATCATGCTGGCGGGCATCGTGGTGAACAACGCCATCCTGCTGGTGGAGTTCATCGTGCAGCGCAGGAGGGAGGGCATCCCACGGCAGCAGGCCATCATGGAGGCGGCCCGCACCCGGCTGCGACCCATCCTGATGACGGCGCTGGTCTCGATCATGGGCGGGCTGCCTGTGGCCCTCGGCCTGGGCAGCAGCGGGGCGGAGTGGCGGCGGCCGCTAGGGATCGCCGTCCTGGGCGGGATGACCACCTCCACCTTCCTCACCCTGCTGGTCATCCCGGTGGTCTATACTCTGCTGGACGACCTGCTCTCCCGCCGTCGGGCGGAGGCTCCCCAGCCCGCGGGCGTCCCCCGTCCCGCGCCGGTGGCCGGGGCGAGCAACGGCCCCGAGGACGGTAGCCGGGAGGACACGCTATAATGGTGCCAGCGCGCCCGTAGCTCAGCGGATAGAGCGTCGGCCTCCGGAGCCGAAGGTCGTGGGTTCAAGTCCCTCCGGGCGCGCCAAGCCTTGTCCTGCGCAGGTTTCCGCCGTTTCGCCCTTTCCAGAACCCGCCGCAATAGCCAACGCTCACCCCCTCGGTACAGCGGTGGAGACCTTCCTGCTGACCAAGCAGGTACCCGGCTGCACCCAGGCCACCCTGCGCACCTAACGGTGGTGGCTGGATCGGCTGCTGGCCCGAGTGCCCGAGGTGGCCCCGTTGAGCGCCCGCAGCTTCTTCGCCGGTCTCCAGCCGCATAGCCCCAGCTACCAGCACCAAACCTACCGGACGCTCAAGACCTTCTTCCGCTGGGCGGTCGATACCGGCGTTCTGCACGAGAACCCGCTTCGTGGGGCGCCGAGCGGTGTTTGCCCGCCCGGGCAGCTTGGTCACAGACTTTGGGATGCATCCCTCT